>CAZFLF010000798.1:0-3984 GCA_964519825.1 uncultured Pirellulaceae bacterium
ACAACCATTATTTTTCCGGCATCGCAGCGATTTATCACCCGCCAAACACGGACGGCAATTTGGGCGATCCGTTGTTTTAGATGTAAGGTCTGTTCACGACTGTCCTTGGAGATCCGGAGACCAGAAACAAGCGGTTCAATCGAAGTCCGTGGATGCACGGGTCCGCAACGATCCAGCTCAGTGGCCTGATGGGAGAGACCAAGTGCGCGGGATACGCGATCGACGGATCATCGGGAGAGGACATGGATTTGGCCTGAAAAGTTGTACATTGCCGCTGGCCACTTATTCAAGATTATGACCGCATCACGTCGCGTTTGGTTTCCTCGCCTGTGGATTTAGCTTGATAGTAGTGATCGACACCGTTGCTGTTCCCGTCGCGATACCCGTAGCCATACCCATAGCCGTAGTTGCCGTAATCAAAATGATTTTTGGAATCGCAAACGTTGACCACCGTACCCAGCACATTAGCGCCAGCAGCGATTAGCATATCCTTCGCTCGTATGGCCTGCGGTCGGCTGTCCGCATTGACTCGAACGACTAGTGCAATGGCATCACAATGGGAGGCGACGATACACGGATCGGCCACGGCCAATACTGGTGGGCAGTCGATGAGAATGAAATCGTAGCGTTGCCTGGCAAGTCCCAAAAACTGTTCAAATGCGGGCAAGGTCAGCAACTCCGCGGGATTGGGCGGGACGGGACCGCACGTCATTGCCGACAAATGCTCGACGTCGGTTGATTGAACCGCATCCCATGGTTCAACCTCTCCGGAAATCACATTCACCAAGCCAACGCGATTTTCAATGCCAAACAATTCGTGAACTCGAGGGCGACGCATATCGCAGTCCACAAGCAGAACATTGCGCCCGGTCTGCGCGATGCTGACCGCCAAGTTCGCCAGCACGGTGGACTTTCCGTCACCTTGATTGGGACTTGTCAGGGCGATGATCTGCAGATTCGCCACGCTGTCGGCGTCACTTCCGGTAAGCGCGGACGTTAATCGGCGACTCTTGGCATCGAAAAACAATGACGTTCGCAGCCCGCGGAAAACTTCCGCTTCACGCGAGCGTGGATGGTAAAACGTCAGCAGCGAGGTAGCCAAAGCCGAAGTGGTCGCCGACTTCGGTTTGAGGTTCGTCAAAGAAGGGACCAGCGTTAGCAATGGCAGTTGGAGGGCTTGGTGAATCTCTTCGGGGTTCCGGAAGGATCGGTCCATGGCTTCTCTGGCAGCAGCTCCTCCGCAGCCCACTGCAAGTCCTAAGACCATGCCTAACGCCAACACAATCGGCAACCTCGGCCAAATCTTCTCACCAATCTCGGCCGGAGCAATCACTTCATTGATGAATCCTCCGTAATCCTTGGCCAAATTGATTTCACGCAAACGGTCAACGACCGCGTCATAGAGCTCTTGTTGTCGAGCCACCAGTTTGCGAAGTGTCTCCCCCTCCAACTCATAACTCACCAGGCCTTTGGCCGCCTCTTCGGCTACGGCTGCCTGCAGTTGGAGTTGCTGTTGTCGACGGTCGGTCGCTGCGAGATCATTGCGCAAGATGCTCACGTATGCATCGACCAATTCTTTGGGATCCAGAAGCTTGTCCTCTTCAACGATTCCGAGTGACTTGAATTTGTTCGTCAGGAATTCCTGGGTCTTATTGATTTGCTCGCGCACGGATCGCACTTCGGGATGATTTGGGCCGAAATCCTGTGCCAGAGTTTGCGCCTTCAGTTGCAGGGCCAGCAGATTCTGAGCTTCGACTGTTGACCCCGCGGTCCGGTCCGGCATTGACGCCTGAAACTGGGCGGTTTGTGCTTTGCCCTGGTCGACGTTAACGATAATGCCAATCCGTTCGGCATTCTTTTCGTCAATCAGTGCGAGTCGTTCGAGGGCGGAAGCACCCTTGGATTCCATATCCTTGAGAGCTGATTCCACCAGTTCCAGACGCGATTTCGACTCGGTTGATTGCAGCCGAAGCTGCGACATTTCGGCTTGAATCAGGTCATATTCCATCCGATGAATATTCGTGCTCTGCTGTCCATTCCACAGCAGGGGTGCCTGCTCACGGAACTGACGGTACTGTTCCTCGGATTTTTCCAACTCACTCCCAAGATCCTTTTGTGCTTTCGCAATCAGGTCCGCCGCCTCTGAATTCACGTCTTGAAATCGTTCCGCCAAGAATGCCTGATATTGTTCGATGATTGCGGTGAGTATTTGTTGGGCATCAACATCTGACTTGTGACGAAATGCGATATTGAGAACGTGCGCATCCTTGGCCTGTGCGACGCCGCCGCGTGTTACTAGCAAATTGTCAATGACGTACTTCGTGGGAGTTTCATCGTCGTCCAGTCTCTCCGTGATCGATGGCAACTTGTCCAATTGATTGAGGCTCAATGCGTCGCCAACCATGCGGCGACTTTGTACCAGTTGCATGTGCGTTGCCAGCAAATCCTCGGAGATCTTTGATTCGGTTTCGCCCGAGGTCTGGCCAGCCGTTGCCAGGCGAGGGTCCTTCCGCATGACGAGCACTTGGGCCGACGATTCGAAGGTCGGCTCTGTGGTGACAAAGTAGACGCCGGCCAAACCCAGGCCCAATACGACTGAAACGGCGATCCAAATCCAACGCCGCCGCATGATTGCGCCCAGGGCCGCCAAGGTCAATTCGTGGGTTTGGATGCCAGTGGGCGCAGTTTTCGGATTCGATGTTTGACTATTGTTGTTTTGCATGGGTCACGGAAGAAGAGAAGAAGAGCAGCGAAAGGAATCGAAATGGTCAGACATCCGTGACTTTAAGACTCTCCCTGGAACCCCCCCACCCGGCATAGTTACCGAGTTGTCTTAGGCTAGATAATGGGCACGGTTCCATAAATTGTCAAGTTATAGAACCCCAGGATGCGATCGCTAAGTTAACCCGCGAAACCCAATAATCGTTAGAATGCTTTTTCGTTGCAAAGGGATCGGTCGTTGAGGGTTAGATACGCCGGACATTTCTTACACTGGTGCACCAAACTGGTCATGCAATCGCCGTTCCAGGAGCAGAATTCTGGCGTAGCAACGGGAACAGATTGCGACTTGCACGTGTTGAAGTTTGCTGGCGACCTGGGTACCGATCAACAAGCAAACCGTCATCCCACTGCTAAGGCATCCAATTCCCAAAATCGTTCATTCATTACCGATCGAGAATTCACGCACCAAATCTGCCTCGTTGGCCTGCCAAACGTGCCCCGAAGAGATATCCAGCGCTGTGAGCCACCCGCCTCCATAACAATAGGTGTCAATGCACTTCAAGTGCCGGATACTAAATATCTCCCCACTCCGATCGGGGGTGTGCCCGACGATGGCAATTTTGCCTGAAAAATGAGGATCTGGCACGGTTTCCTCGAGCGAAAGCCAACGGAGCCAGTGTGGCTGCTGTTCGGCTAGCGGCAGGTGCGACTCGTAATTGGCGTGCACGAAAAAGTGCCGTTCCGCCTCGAGATAATCCGCGCCGGACCGCAACAACTCCACGTGCTCTTCGGGGATAACGGAAAGATCACTGCGAAAACCGTAGGAATCGAGTGTGGCAGCACCTCCAAATTGAATCCATCGGTCCGCTGGAAATTCGCGTCGAATCACCGCCAAGAACATTTCTTCGTGATTGCCGAGCACCGACTTCAAAACGCATTGCTCGCGCAAACCAATCAATTGCTCGATAACCCCACGCGAATCCGGACCGCGGTCCAGTACATCGCCAAGTGTAACGATGACATCCTCGCTGGTGGGAACGATTGTCGCGATGAGCTTGCGCAAAGCTGTGGCACAACCGTGAATATCCCCGATTGCAATCCAACGACCAGGCATTTGTTTGATTTGCTCTCTCTGAAAGCGGCTAGGTAGCGTTTGTACAGAATGGTTTTCGATCCAGGATTATTCAATGGAGCCGGCTAGCCAACAACTGCCCGCACAATACCAACCCACTCCCTTTGAGTTTCGATGCCGCGGAAACGGAT
>CAZFLF010000799.1:0-3982 GCA_964519825.1 uncultured Pirellulaceae bacterium
CCTGGCACAGTTTACGCATGAACTTTTCGGCACTCCGCACCGTGCTCCCCTTCAAATCCAGCTTTTGTGCGAGCTTGCGCACCTGGTACGGCAGCAATCCAACAGCCGGCATGAAGTGCTCTTTGAAAATTTTTTCGGGTGTTTCGGCGGCGACTTTTTCGATCTCGACGCCTCCTTCGCTAGAGACCATCAACACCGGCTTGGCCGCAGCGCGATCCAGCACGATGCCCAGGTACAGTTCACGAGCGATGTCGCACCCTTCCTCGACGAAAACCTTATTGACGGTCTTACCTTCGGGGCCGGTTTGAATCGTGACGAGCGTATTGCCAAGGAGCTTTCCAGCGACTTCGGCCGCCTCGTCGGCACTGCGAACAAGTTGGACGCCACGCTGCGATGGGTTGTCCTTGATCGTTCCTTTACCGCGGCCGCCCGCGTGAATTTGCGCCTTGACGACCGCCAGAGGGGGATTGCCGAGCACATTCGAAAAGATCTGGGCCGCCTCTTTCGGAGTTGTGGCCACTTCGCCGCGAAGCACGGCCACGCCAGCTTTACGTAAGATCTGTTTCGCCTGATATTCGTGAATCTTCATCGCGGAATTCCCGCCACAGTTGGTTGGTTCCAAGCAAGGCGGGGATTATATCGCGGAGTCACAAAGCTGAAACAGCCCTGGCTGGGTCGAGGGACTAGGGCCGGAAGATTGCGATGCGTCGGCTGGCTCTGGCCCTAGACCCTCGGCCCTAGACGCTCAGCCCTGGGCATGCGAGGTTGTGATCCTGTAGTTCAGCAGACAGAATGGTCCCTCAGGAATATCGATATGTCCATCGAGTTAGCCACATCGCCGATCGATACTGTCGCCGAGCTCGTCGAGCGGCTGGGAGGCATTCCTTTGGAGCGGATCCGCCTCCGCCCTTCTCCCGGTACCGCTTGCGAAGCGGATGTCCTCCGTGTCGAGGCTGACGAGAACCGGCTTTGCGAACTGGTCGATGGCGTATTGGTGGAGAAACCAATGGGTTATCGCGAATCCCTATTGGCCGTTTTGTTGGCAACCCTATTGAATCAGTTTGTCCGCCCACGAAACCTGGGATTGGTAACGGGCGCCGATGGCATGATTCGGTTGTTTCCCGGTTTGGTGCGGATCCCCGACGTTGCATTCGCTTCTTGGGATCGGCTGCCGGGCGGAAAAGTGCCTGAACAGGCAATTCCCGATTTGGCGCCCGACCTGGCAATCGAAATCTTGAGCCGCTCGAATACCCGACAAGAAATGGAACGAAAACTGACGGAGTACTTTGCCGCCGGGGTCCGTTTGGTGTGGATAGTTGATCCGGAAGAACGGTCAGCGACCGTGTACACATCCCCGGACGAGTCGAGCAAGCTCTCTGAGCGAGATACGCTTTCAGGTGCCGAAGTGCTACCCGAGTTCACCTTGCTGCTCGCCGATTTATTTGCAGACCTTGATCGGCAACCGAGCCCCTGAGCGGTTCTTTGCGAATGTCGTCCGCCACGGTGGAGTTGGTAGGTTGGCCTTCCTAGGCCGACCCTGAGCGCGACGGCCTAGGCAGGCCATCGTACATGCAATTGGATTGGAGGAGTCCCAGCCGTCCGGTGCTGCGGCGTGGCTATACAAACTGCTCGGCAGTTGACCGCAACAGGTTGACGCTGTTCGACGGAGCGATGGGGGTTACGCTGACCTTGGTGCGTTCGAGTTGGTCCACCTTCTCCAACAGCATTTGCAACAGGGTGGCGATTTCCGAACCGGCATTTTCGCCGACTTGAACGCAAAGAGCCTTGCGGCTGGTGTGGCTGAGCTTCATTTCATTCTTTCTCATCACTTTGGATCCCAAGAATAGAACAACGCGATTTTCGGCCCCGCCTTGATTGGCTCAATACTCTCCGATTATTCAAAACTCGGCCAGTCGCTGTCCTGCGGACAATTACCGAGTCACTCCACAGTTACACTCTTTGCTAGATTGCGCGGTTTGTCAACATCGCACTCGCGTAAAACAGCAATATGATACGCGAGCATTTGCAGGGGTATGATGCTGACGATCGGTTGCAAGCATTCCTCCGTCTTAGGGACAACGATTACCTCGTCAGCGATATTCGCTACGCGTGTGTCGCCGCTTTCGACGATTGCAATGACTGGTCCGCCGCGGGCCTTCACTTCTTCGAGATTGGCCATCACTTTGTCATAAACGAATCCTTGCGGAACGATGAACACACACGGAGTCTGTTCGTCGACCATCGCGATCGGGCCGTGCTTCATCTCCGCAGCCGGATAGCCCTCGGCGTGGATGTAGCTGATTTCTTTCAGCTTGAGCGCCCCTTCGAGAGCGGTGGGAAAGTTGTATTGCCGGCCAAGGTACAGGAAGGTCGACGCATGGCAGTATTTTTGCGCGATGCGTCGCACCTCTTCTTCCACCTGCAATGCCTGCCGCACTTGGCTAGGGAGTCGCTGGAAGGCTTCGATCAAACGCATTCCGGAGTCGAAACTCATGTGGCGCATGCGACCGAAGAACAGGGCCAGCATGGCAAGCACCATGCACTGGGACGTGTATGCCTTGGTCGATGCGACGCCAATTTCCGGCCCGGCGTGCAGGAAGATGCCGCCATCGGCTTCCTGGGCGATACTGCTACCGACGACGTTACAGATGGCGAGTGTACGATGTCCTTTGCGTTTCATTTCGCGTAGTGCGCCGAGCGTATCGGCCGTCTCGCCGCTTTGCGAGATTGCGAAGACAAGCGTGTCGTGTTCCACCGGCGGATTGCGGTAGCGGAGTTCGCTGGCGTATTCGACTTCGACGGGAATGCGCGCGAACTCTTCGATGAGGTATTCTCCGAGCAGAGCCGCGTGCCAACTTGTCCCGCAGGCCGTGAGGATAATCCGGTTGACGGACCGCAGTTGCTGCGGTGTCA
Source organism: uncultured Pirellulaceae bacterium (assembly GCA_964519825.1). Taxonomy (GTDB): domain Bacteria; phylum Planctomycetota; class Planctomycetia; order Pirellulales; family Pirellulaceae; genus CAZFLF01. The sequence goes on from CAZFLF010000799.1 coordinate 2,914, forward strand.
GGTTTAGCCCGCCGAAGATGGCACTGGCGTCGTCCTGGCACAGTCGCCCGCGCATGGCGTTTTTCAGCGATTCCGGCTGTTCGTGGATTTCCTTGAGCATGTAGTGCTTGAAATCGTTGAGCTGAACGTTACTCGAATCGATCTGGAGCGCTTCGATGCTGTGTGTGATGCGGCCGCGATTCCGGTCGAGCACGCGGAGGTTCTTCGCCATTACGACCGCCAACTGATGGTCGCGAAGGTAAACGATCTTGTCAGTGAATCCCACGAGCGGTGAGGCGTCGCTGGCCACAAAGTGCTCGCCGGCTCCGACGCCTACAACCAGTGGGCTACCGAGCCGCGCGGCAATAATCAGGTCCGGATAATCGCGGAAGAGGATAGTGAGCCCGTAGGTACCGCGCAGCTGCGCCAGCGCGGCTTGGACCGCGGTCACCACATGTTCATGTGCATCACCGTTGCCTCCCTTCTGAGCAACTCGTTCCAGGCACGAGCACACCAGATGCGCAATCACTTCCGTGTCAGTTTCCGATTTGAAGACGTAGCCTTCGCTTTCCAACGTCTCTTTCAGCGTTTGAAAGTTCTCGATCACGCCGTTGTGGGCCAGCGCTAACACGCGGTCGCCACCCAGATGCGGGTGAGCATTGTTTTCGGTCGCCGCGCCGTGTGTGGCCCAGCGTGTGTGCCCAATACCGGTGCGTCCCGTCACGGGAACAGCCGCGAGGCTGTCAGCGAGCGTGACGATGCGTCCCACCGTCTTGCGAGTCGTGAATTCCTGCTGTTCATCAATCACCGCGACCCCAGCGCTGTCATATCCGCGATATTCGAGCCGTCGAAGACCTTCCAGCAGAAACTCAGTCGCTTGGCGAAAACCCACATAACCCACTATGCCACACATGCGAACGCTTCCTTTCGGCGTTAGATGAGCCGGAGTTGACAGTCGGGACCTGCCGCCGCCAAAAAAGAGGGCGGAATCGTAACAAACATCCGCAAACTCCCGAAGATCAATCACCGCGCAGGGGCCGATACTGAGATGCCTGCCCAGAGTTCTGGTCGCATCGGGACAACAACGACG
>CAZFLF010000800.1:0-3980 GCA_964519825.1 uncultured Pirellulaceae bacterium
CGCCTGCATCGCGGCGGTCTGCCCGTAGTTGCGGCGGAAGAGCACGAGTTTGACGCGCGGATCCGCGGCCGCCAACGCTCTCAGCTCACTTTGACTGCCATCCGTAGATCCATCATCGACGAAAAGAATTTCGTACGATCGACCGAATTCAACGAGCACTTTCGTCAACTGTCGATGCAGGATCGGAATATTCTCGCGTTCGCTATAGATCGGGATCACAACCGAGAGTTCCATCCGTGCTACTCCTCGGGAGGCATTGAAGCATGCGAGTCTTTGGGCGAAGAAATGAGTCGTGCGGGAGTTTAGAAGTTCGCACTGCCAGGAACAACATCAATCGCGAGCTAGCAACGCCGATCGCGCCGCCGCGTGCCGTGAATGTCCTGGCTGTGCCATTCGCCGATCCGTGGCGTAATGACTAATGTCTAATTATCTAATGACTAACGAATCCCGAATGAAGAATGACGAAATCGGAACTTTACTTCGCCGAGTCGGCCATTTGTCCTTCGGGCTTCGGAATTCTTCATTCTTTCGTCATTAGGCCTTAGTCCTTAGTCATTCGGCCAGACGGTCAAACCTGCAACATCGGGACGCACCACTCTCGAGATCGCTTACGCCAAGACACTGCGCACCACCTGGCCGTGGATGTCGGTCAGGCGGAAATAGCGGCCTTGGAACTTGAAGGTCAGCTTCTCGTGGTCGATGCCCAACAAATGCATGACCGTCGCCTGGAAGTCATGCACATGGACTGGATTGACTGCCACGTTCATGGCCAAATCATCGGACTCACCGTAGGTCAATCCCGGCTTTACTCCTCCGCCCGCCATCCAGACTGTGAACGCGTACGGATGGTGATCGCGGCCCCAGCGAACGCGGTCACTCAGGGTACCTTGTATGAACGGCGTCCGACCGAACTCGCCACCCCAAATCACCAGCGTATCGTCCAGCAGTCCGCGCTGCTTCAAATCAACCACCAGCGCCGCCGAAGCCTGGTCCGTGTCGCGGCACTGGGTGTACAGCTCTGTCGTGATGCTGTTGTGTTGGTCCCATCCAGCGTGCATCACTTGCACGAACCGCACGCCGCGCTCGACCAATCGCCGCGCCATGAGACAGTTGTAGGCATAGGTTCCCGGCTGTTGCACATCGGGGCCGTATCGTGCGAGCGTGGCCGGCGACTCGTCGGCAAAATCAGTAAGTTCGGGGACGCTTGTTTGCATTCGATAAGCCATCTCGTATTGCGCGATCCGTGTTGCGATTTCGGGATCGCCAAAGTCGCGCAACTTCAATTCATTGAGCTTGGCGATGTCGTCGAGTAAGCCCCGGCGTACGTTGCGGCTCATGCCCTCGGGATTCGACAGGTACAGAACCGGTTCTCCGCTCCCACGAAACTTTACACCCTGGAACTTGGAGGGCAAGAATCCCGATCCCCAATAAAAATCGTAGAAAATCTGGCCGCAGGTCGTCCCTTTGCTGACCGAGGTCATCACGACGAACGCAGGGAGATTCTCGTTGTTACTCCCGAGACCATACGTCAGCCAAGCACCCATCGTCGGCCGGCCAGGTGACTCGGCGCCAGACAGGAGAAAGCTAATCGCTGGTGCATGATTCACGGCGTCGGTATGCATGCTCTTCACGAAACACAGATCATCCACGATCGACGCCGTATGCGGCAGGAACTTGCTGACCCAGGCGCCGCACCGCCCGTGTTGTGCGAATGGTTCGACCGGCGCGAGCATCAGCTTCCCTTGCGGGTTGCCCGTCATCGTGCTGAACCGTTTATCGCCCAGGTACGACTCCGGAACGGGCTGGCCGTGCACTTCCTGCAGCTTCGGCTTCCAGTCAAACAATTCGACGTGTGTCGGACCGCCGTTCTGGAATAGATAGATGACTCGTTTGGCCTTCGGTGCGAAATGTGGCAGGCCCGGCAAACCACCGATTTGAGGTCCGCTGGCCGGCGAATCCGCAGCCATGCCATCGCGCGCCAACATTTCCGCAAGCGCCGCCGTACCGATACCGATCGCACTACGACCGAAAAAATGACGGCGAGTCATCAAATGTTGGGCCGTGGTGACTGGGGACATCGTCTATTCCTTGGTCAGCGATTCATCGAGGTTCAAGATTGCGAGGCAGAGCGCCGTGAAGGCCGCGTGTTCGGACTCCGCGAGCGACTCGTCTCGTTTCGACTCGCCCAGCGACAGCAATTGCTTCGCGGAATCGGTATTTTCGGCATACTCTCGTCGCAGTCTCGCCACACTGCCCAACAGCACGCCGCGCTCTTCGGCAGTGGGCGGGCGAGCCAACGCCAGCCGATAGGCAAAATCAATCCGTTGCTCGGCAGTTGCGCCACCTTCTCGCAGTACTCGTTCCGCCATCGACCGCGCAGCCTCAACGAAAGTGACGTCGTTGAACGTGGCCAAGGCATGGAGCGGCGTATTCGTGCGAGCTGTCTTAACAGTACAAGTTTGACGGGAGGCGGAATCAAAGAACATGGCAGGTGCGACGATGCGCCGCCAAAACGTATACACGCTGCGGCGATATAAAGCCGCACCATGATCCGGCTCGTAACGCTTATTTCCGAATGTGGCGTCTTCCCAGATTCCGGGCGGCTGGTATGGCCTGACCGGTTCCCCGCCGATTTGCGCGATAAGCAACCCGCTGACCGCGAGAGCCTGGTCACGCAGCATCCATGCGGGCTGACGGAACCGCGCGCCACGAGCCAACAGCCGGTTCTCTGGATCGCGATCAATCAGCCCCGGATTTGTGCGAGACGATTGGCGGTAGGTTGCGCTGGTCACGATCAGGCGGCACAAGCGTTTCCAATCCCAACCGCTCTCTCGGAACTCGACCGCCAGCCAGTCGAGCAGTTCGCGATGCAGCGGCTGTTCCCCCTGGACGCCGAAATCTTCAGCGGTCTTCACCAACCCAACGCCGAAAAACTGCTGCCACAAACGGTTCACCAACACGCGCGCCGTCAGCGGGTTTTCGGGCGCGACGAGCCATTTAGCGAGGGACAGACGGTTCTTCACAGCCTCGCCGGGGAGCGGTGATAAGCTGCGCGGCGTGGCAGCATCCACCTTCTCGCCAGGCTTGTTATACAGACCTTTGGTGAGCATGAAGGTTGAACGTGATTCGGACCGGTCTTCCATCACCATCACTCGCGGGATCCGGCGATTCAGCGCATCGCGATCTTCGCGCAAGTTGACGAGCTTCCGCAACAGTTCGACGTAAGTGGGCTCTGTGTCCATCCAGTGTTTGATTAATTGGTCGAGTTGCTGGCGGTTGCGTTTGTCGGCCGGCTCCTGCAAGACTTTCTTGATTTCATCGGGAAGATCGCGCGCTTGGTCCGACTCTGCCACCAGTTTTCCTTCGGCGCGTGGGAACCGAACCAATTCGTCGGCGTCGATACTTGTGGCCACGGCATTGATTTGATCTTGCAACTCGATGCGCCGAAGTGATTGGCGTGCATTGGCCAATTCCAACACTGGCGGCGTTTGCGGATTGCCGCCGCCACCGTCGACCGGCGTCTGATTAAAGAAGGCGAACAAGCCGTAATAATCCCGCTGTGTGAGAGGGTCAAATTTGTGGTCGTGGCAGCGACAGCAATTGAGCGTCAGTCCCAGCCAAACGGTCCCCAGTGTCTCGGTCATGTCCATGACGTACTCGATGCGGTTCTCTTCCGGAATGCGGCCCCCTTCGCCGTTGATCATGTGATTGCGGCAAAAACCGGTCGACAGTTTTTGTTCCTGAGCCGCGTTCGGAAGCAGATCGCCGGCGAGTTGCCAGACGGTAAATTCGTCAATTGGCAGATCGCGATTGAAGGCATCAATGACCCAGTCGCGCCAGGGCCACATCGTGCGTTCGCCGTCTCCTTGATAACCGTTCGAATCCGCATAGCGAGCCGCGTCGAGCCAATCCCACACCATGCGTTCGCCGAATCGCGGTGAAGCGAGCAATCGGTCGACAAGCCGTTCGTACGCGCCGGG
>CAZFLF010000801.1:0-3977 GCA_964519825.1 uncultured Pirellulaceae bacterium
GGCGCTCAATTTGTTTCTTCGGATCGACAAGAAGACGCACGCGAAGAACGGACGGCTGATCTTCGTGGGTCTGTCACCGCACGAAATAGATATTTTGCACGTCACCAAACTCGACAATCGGTGGACGATCTGTAAGACCCGAGAGGAGGCGTTGACGACATTGAGGCAGCCTGTCCACGCCGCCCAATAAGCGACAAACGATCGGAGGCTAATTGCCAAACAGTTTTTTGCGCATCCAGTCGCCGGCGGTCACTTGCCGTTCTCACGTTGTCGCTTGTGGCAGGTCACGCAACTTATCGTCACTTCGCTTAATGTGACAAGCAAATCATAGGACAATCATCATGGCTTGTGTTCATTTACGCAGACTTTATCAACTCTGTCAGAATGAAAACCTGCGGCTCAGCGGGTCGGATTTGATCCGCATCGTCTGCCAGCAGTGTGGAGTCCAGGAGGTTTGCCCGTCCGTATTGATCGAGCAGCTTGAGCGGACGTCAGAATCGTCCGCCAAGCCGATAGCGGCCGAGCCGAGCGACCGAAACGCTTGTGACGCGACCGTCCCGCGCGAGTCTTTAACCATGCCGACACATACATTGCTGATCTGGGCGATGTTGAGCGTTCTTTCGCTAACCGCCTATGGCCAGATGGAGTTCGAATCGCCACCGATTGATTACGCGCATGCACCGACAAACGATCCCGTCACGCGCTTGCAGAAACAGATCGACGCTGGCCAAGTAAAACTGCATTTCGATGAGAAGCATGGCTATTTGCCGGCGGTTCTGGAACAGCTTGGCATTCTCGGCTCGTCTCAAATGCTTGTCGCGTCGCAAACCAGCTTTCAACTTCGCAAGATCTCTCCCCAACGTCCACGAGCGATTTACTTCAACGATGATGTTTACGTCGGCTGGGTCCAATTTGGCGACGTGATGGAGCTGTCCTCAGTCGACCCACGGCAAGGGGCGGTCTTCTACACGCTAGAACAAAGTGAGACGGCCCGGCCGAAGTTTGTCCGTGACCAAGGGCAATGCTTGATCTGCCATGCCTCGTCTCGCACGCAGAATGTGCCCGGGCATTTGGTGCGGTCCGTATTCGCGGATCGTGGCGGCGTTCCGCTGTTGGGGTCAGGAACTTTCACGACAAGCCACCGCAGCCCGTTCGACGAACGCTGGGGCGGTTGGTATGTCACCGGAACGCACGGTGACCAGCGGCATATGGGGAACGTGTTCATTCAGGATAAAAGCCAGCCAGACAAACTTGATCGCGAGGCGGGGGCGAATGTCACTGACCTTGGCAAAGTATTAGACGTCTCCCCCTATTTTTCCGAGCACAGCGACATCGTTGCGCTGATGGTGCTGGAACACCAGACGCAAATGCATAACGCGCTGACACGCGCGAATTTTGAGACTCGCCTTGCCGAACATCACGATCAAATCATGAATCAGGCCCTCAACCGTCCAGCGGACTACCGCAGCGAGACCACGCAACGGCGAATCGCCGCCGCCGGCGACAACGTTCTCAAACACTTGCTGTTCGCGGACGAATATCAGCTGACTTCTCCAGTGCAAGGCACATCGACCTTCGCATCCGACTTTGTCAGGCAGGGGCCGACGGACCTACGTGGGCGGTCTCTGCGCGAGTTCGATTTGCAACAGCGACTCTTCAAGTATCCTTGCAGCTTCCTCATCTACTCCAAATCGTTCGATCACCTGCCTCGGTCCGTTAAGAACCATGTGTTCGAAGGACTGCAACGAGTGCTGACAGGTGAGGACCGCAGCGAAGACTTTAGACATTTGTGCGTTGCCGACCGGAAAGCTCTTCTGGAAATTCTGTCTGAGACGAAGCCCGAATGCGTTAAGGCTGATTCGGCTTCGATGCAATAAATCAGGATCCGTTAGCAAATCCCCGCAGCCCAACGCCGACAAAGTAAGCCAAGACAGCCGCCGACCCGCCAATTGCGAGCGTTTCAACTCCGGCAATCAATGGCCGTCGATCGGCGAGACGCCCTCGGATCAAGCCAATGGAAAAAAAAGTCAGCGCGGTTAGCACGGCGCTGGCGAGAAACATGTGCGAGCCTGCAAACCATACGGCCAAAAATAGAGGCACCAGCGGGACAATTCCCGCCAGCACGAACGCGGCAAACGTGGTCAACGCTGCACGCGTTGGCGACGGGGACTCCAATTGCAATCCCCATTCTTCCGTCAGCATCGTATCGACCCATTGCTGGCGGTTTCGCGTGACGACAGTCACGATTTCGTCCAGAACGGGACCCTCGAAACCCTTCCGAGCGAAAATCTGGCGAATCTCTTCTCGTTCTCCATCGGGAATCTCGTCGATGTGCATTTCTTCCATTTTGCGAAAACGCTCAACGATTTGACGTTCGTCTCTGGATTTCAGATAGTTGCTCACCGCCATACTGAACCCGTCGGCCGCGACATTCGCAATGCCGAGCACGATTGCGACGCCACTGGAAAGTTCAGCCCCCGCAGCACCGGCAACGATGGCGAATGTTGTGACCGTCCCGTCGACGGCACCAAGCACAAAATCACCTAAATAGCTGTGTTGTTTCGCCGCCGCGATCCGGATTCTGATCATCTCGGGCGTATGCATCGCGGATAGCGCCGTTTCGGTATCAGGTTGCGGTATAATGTTTTCGTCTCCTGGGAATCCTTCGCTCGCCACAATTGTAGATGCGATCAAACAAGTGTTCATTGAACAAGAGGAGTGTGTGGAAACCATCTATGTCCGCCATGGTGCCGTCATGACGTGTATTACTTGAACCTCTCGTCGGTGAATTCGCGGCGCTCTGACTCTTTGTTGGCTGACGGCTAATGTTACCGGCGCGAGAAGCCCATCCGCGCGAAGAATCTCGACAATCGCCGCATCTAAACTTGGTTGTGATATTCTAGTCGACTGAAGGTTGCCAGCGATGGGACGAGTTTTTTGCAGCAAGTTGAAGCTAGAGTTGCGGCGGCCAGGAACGAGCCGAAATGGCAGCACGACGAATTGCACGGTCTCATGGCGGAGCTGCAACCGCGTTGGCAGCGGTTCGAGCAACTTGCACCGCGGTTGCTGGCCGAGGTAATTCGTCCGCGCGTCGAAAAGCTCACCAGCTACTTCTCCAACGCCAAGCTGATGAAAGACGACGTCGGCCAGCAATGCGCATGCTGGTCCGGGTATGGTGATAGCAAACCGAATCATGAACCAATCCCAAGCGATACGTATCGTGCAACATTCGTAGTATAAGGATGGGAATCCCGTCATGAGCGTTCACGATTTGACACAGCGTTCTGAAAGCGTGGACGACTCCCCGCCGTTTGCAACCCCCGCGGACCAAGTGCTGAAGCGATTGGGAGTCGATCTGGAGCGCGGTTTAATCGATGCACAGGTCAGCGAACAGAGTTCGCGACCTGGCGAGAATCAGCTAGCGGAAGCGCCGTCCACGCCGCTCCGGCAAAAGCTGCTCGGCCTTTTCTCGAACCCGCATCTGTTCGGGGCGATTGTCATCTCCGGCTTACTTCAACTCAGTGTCGTGACGTCCCCGTTCGCTCAGCCGGTGTTTGAGGTCAGCTCCCATCCCACGTGGGAGTGGCTGATGGTTTTCCTACTGGCCCTGACGCCCGTCACGATCATCGAAGTCGGCAAGCTATTGCGAGCACTCTTCCAGAAAGCGAGGGCCGATGCATGTCCTGGAAACGCCTCTTGATCCGGATCGGTGTGGGTGGAGTCGCCTTGGCTGTGCTGATCGGCGCGGTCACATTGTGGCCGCGCGGAGATTCGCGGGCGTTGGCCAAGTCGGACGTGTGGACCTGTTCAATGCACCCGCAGATTCGGCTGCCCACTCCCGGTCAGTGTCCGATCTGTGGGATGAATCTGATCCCAATTTCACAGTTGTCCAATGCGAAGGATGATCTCGAAAAGCGAGCGGGGCTGGAAACGGAAATGGTTCAGCACCGCGAGCTGTTTAAGGAGATTCGCACGGT
>CAZFLF010000802.1:0-3971 GCA_964519825.1 uncultured Pirellulaceae bacterium
GCGCGGAGGACACGACCCGGAAAAAGTTTACGCGGCGTACAAGGCTGCGATGGAACGTCACGGGCAACCAACCGTCATCCTTGCCAAAACCATCAAGGGCTATGGGCTCGGTGAGGCGGGTGAAGGACGCAACATCGCCCACCAACAGAAAAAGTTGAACGAAGAAGAATTGCTGCAATTTCGCAGCCGATTTGGCATTCCGCTGTCCGATGACGACGTAATCCAGGCACCCTTTTACCGGCCGCCGGAAGACAGCGCAGAAATCAAGTATCTGCGCGAACGACGCCAGGCCTTGGGTGGTTGCGTGCCGAGTCGTCCGACCGCTCATCCACGTTCTGAAACGCCCACCTGGGAAGATTATCGCAAGCTCGTCGAGCGCGACAACGGTAAAGAGCTATCGACGACGATGGGCTTCGTGCGAATTCTCGAGCGGCTGTGCAAAGACAAGATCATTGGAAAGAATATCGTTCCGATTGTGCCTGACGAATCTCGCACGTTCGGCATGGAAGGAATGTTCCGGCCGCTCGGAATCTATGCGCATGGCGGCCAGCTTTATGAACCGGTCGATTCCGACCAGATCCTGTATTACAAGGAAGCCAAGGACGGCCAAATCCTCGAGGAAGGAATCACCGAAGCTGGCTCGATGGCTTCGTTCATCGCGGCGGGAACGGCGTACAGCCAGCATGGAATCAACATGATTCCCTTCTTCATCTATTACTCAATGTTTGGCTTTCAACGCATCGGTGATCTGATCTGGGCGGCGGCCGACTGTCGCGCCAAGGGATTCATGTTGGGGGCAACTGCCGGGCGTACGACGTTGAACGGTGAAGGATTGCAGCACCAGGACGGCCACAGCCATTTGAACGCCATCGCGTTTCCAACGGTTCGGGCCTACGATCCGGCATTTCATTACGAGACCGCGTTGATCGTCATCGACGGACTGAAAAAAATGTACCAAGATGGCGAAACGGCCATCTATTACATCACAGTTCATAACGAGAACTATGAAATGCCCGCCATGCCTGCTGGCGTGGAAGAAGGAGTCGTCCAGGGCATCTACAAGTTCCGCTCGCGCGAGCCGGACGGAAAACAAAAAGAAAAGCTGCGCGTGCAACTCTTCGGCAGCGGAGCGATCTTGCGTTCCTCGCTGAAGGCACAAGAATTATTGGCCGAAAAGTTCGGTGTTGGAAGCGACGTGTGGAGTGTTACGAGTTACACGCAGTTGCGCCGCGACGCCCACGCGTGCCGGCGATGGAACATGTTTCATCCGACCGAACAACCGCGGCAATCGTACCTGGAGCGAGTATTCCGCGGTGTCTCTGGGCCATTCATCGCTGCCTCCGACAACGTGCGTGGTGTCGCGGAGCAATTGTCACCGTTCCTGCCCGGCGATTACTTCGTCCTCGGAACCGATGGCCTCGGCCGTAGCGATACGCGCGAAGCCCTGCGACGTCATTTTGAGGTGGACGCGGAATGTGTCACGGTCGCCGCCCTGGCGCGTTTGGCGGTCGCCGGCAAGATCAAACAGCAGGTGGTGACCCAGGCCATCCGAGACCTGGGCGTTGATCCCGAAAAAATTGATCCGTTGTTTGCTTAACCATGAGCAGCGCTGTCCGCCCGACCAATGCGTTGGTCCGGCTGTTCCACCGTAAACCAGACCGATCCATCTATGCCTATCGAAATTAAACTTCCGTCGCTCGGCGACCAGATCGAGTCCGGTGACGTGCTCGAAGTCAAAGTTCGCGAGGGAGACGTCATCAAAAAGGATCAGGGAATCGTCGAGTTGGAAACCGATAAGGCGACCGTGGAGGTTCCGAGCACCCACGCCGGCAAGGTACTCAAGATCCACGTGAAGGACGGACAAACCGTCAAGACGGGAGCCCCGCTAATTACCTTGGAGGAGACTGCTGCTCCGGCCGCCGCCGCCCCTGCGCCCCCCACCAAGCCGGCCAGCGCGCCGACTAGCACGCCGCAACCAAAACCGGCTCCAGCACCGGCTAAACCCGCGGCGACTGCGGCTGCCTCGCCACCACCCAAGGCGCCGGAATCGGTGGCCGGTCCCCAGGCGGCTCCAGCTGCTAAGTCGGCTCCGGCTGCTAAGCCGTCTCCCATTTCCCCGGCACCGACTTCCGATTCCGCTTCGACCCATACAACTGCATCGGAGTCAGACTCGCCAGCGGCTGACGGATTCGTCGCCGCCGGTCCGGCGGTGCGGCGTTTCGCGCGGGAAGTTGGCGTCGACCTGGCGCGCGTGACTGGCTCGGGTACCGGTGGACGGATCACCCGAGACGACATACTGACGGTCGTGCGTCAGGCGAACGAGGACGCACGCAATCGCGGACCGGCGTCAACTTCCTCTGCGCCGCTCGCCGAAGTCAGTGACATGGATCAATGGGGCCCCGTGCGATTCGAAAAGATGACGAAGATCCGCAAGACGATTGCGGCGAAGATGTCCGAGTCTTGGTCCACGGCCCCGCGCGTGACGAACTTTGACGACGCCGATGTCACCGAGTTGGAGCGCATTCGCCAATCGAGCAAGAATGATTACGCGGCAAATGGCATCAAGCTCACGTCGCTGCCATTCGTCACGAAAGCGGTGGCGATGTCGCTCAAGAAGCATCCGACCATCAACGCCTCGCTCGACGTGGAAAACGAACGAATCGTCTACAAGAACTACGTGAATATCGGAATCGCCGTCGATACGGACCGCGGATTGGTGGTTCCCGTCCTACGCGATGCTGACAGGCTGTCCATTTCCGAGATCGCGCGGCAACTGGCGGCTATCGCCGAAAAAGTTCGCGATGGCAGTTTCTCCTTGGAAGATCTACGGGGCAGCTCCTTCACCATCAGCAACCTCGGAGCCATTGGCGGCACCTATTCGACGCCAATCATTAATGTGCCCGAAGTGGCAATCCTGCTCTTGGGTCGCTCGCGTCAGATGCCAGTGATCGTGAACGATCAGGTGGCCGTGCGTCTCATGATGCCGTTGAGCTTGGCTTATGATCATCGGCTGGTCGACGGCGCCACGGCCGCACGGTTCTTGAACGACGTGATCGGCTTTCTCGAGGCTCCCAGTCGGCTTCTCCTCGCACCGTAAGGCGATTGGAAAGTCGTTTAACCGCAAGCCGCAGGCGTGCGCGTTTCAGCAGAGTCCGAGTGGCGGAGCCAGATCGTATCGAAGCCCCCGGCAGCGAATGACTAAGGACTAAGACCTTAGGCATTCGCTCAGCAGTCCACCCAGGCGATATCTTTCAGCGCGCTCGCCTGCGGCTTGCGGTTAAACGATTCGGCCATTGCAAAAATGCCGCTCCCGGCGAATCGATGCGGAATTCGCGTTTTTTGCGGTCAGCCAGCCGCCATTTTGCAATCTAGACTTTCGATGAGGCGTGATTGTCCGATTATGTCCAGTCCAACGGCAGAAACGATTACACGGGAATTCTTCGATGCGTGAGTCCGATTTAGGCACTGTCATCACCTTCAATCCATTGGTGATCAACACGTTGACTTCGCTGCCCGAGTTGCTGCGCCAATGGGCTCAGGCGGAATTTCACCATTGGCCGGTGGTCGATGACGACATGCGGTTGCTGGGTATTGTTTCCGAACAAGACATCGTCCGCGCCGTGGTCCAGCTCACCAGCGTCTTTCCCGATAACTTCCGCCTCGGCGCCGAGCAACTACACGAACAAACCGCCGGGCAGATCATGTCGGCGCCAGTCGTCATCATTTCGCGGTGGGACACCCAGAACAATGGGTTGTACTTGCTCCTCAAGAATCGCATTCATTCTCTACCGGTTATCGATGACGACCGCCTGATCGGGTTGGTCACCACAACCGACTACCTGCGTGAGTTCTCCTACGGTGAATTGCCCGGTAGTCGCCAGCCCGTTTCGGAGTTCGTGCAAGACGAGGTCGACCCGATTGATTGTGAAGCCTCTCTGGACGAAGCGGCCACCGCCATGTTTCAGGCGGGC
>CAZFLF010000803.1:0-3968 GCA_964519825.1 uncultured Pirellulaceae bacterium
AAGTCGCCGGGTGAGGGGTTAGTAACCATTGCGAGTATCTCAAATGAACAATTTCCTAGAAATCATTGACCGATTTGCGGGGACGAAGGTACTCGTCCTCGGCGACCTGATGCTCGACCGCTACACGTGGGGCGACGCGGAGCGAGTCAGCCCGGAAGCCCCGGTTCTAGTTCTGCGGGCGGAAACGGAAGAAGCCCGTCTTGGCGGGGCCGCGAGCGTCGCGGCACTATTACGCGGGTTAGATGCCGACGTTTCTCTGTTGGGCGTGATCGGTCCCGATGCCAACGGCCGAATTCTACAAGCCCTGCTTCGCGAAGACGGCATCGACGATTCGTTGGTTCTCTGTGAAGACGCGCGCCGCACGACGACCAAGGAACGCTTTCTGGGGCGCACTATGAGCCGACATGCGCACCAGATTCTGCGAGTCGACCACGAACATCGTCACGCGATCACCACGGAAACGGAAACACGACTCGCGCACGGCATCCATGAGAGATTGTCTGGCTGCGCGGCGGTTCTGATTTCCGACTATGCAAAAGGGGTCTGCACTCTGAGCTTGCTCCGAAGCGTGTTCGAGGCCGCAAAACTGCGCGATATTCCTGTTCTGGTCGATCCGGCACGCGGCGTTGACTACGAGCGATACCGTGGTGCGACGCTTATCAAGCCGAACAGGATTGAAGCCGAGGAAGCCACAGGCATCCGAATCCATTCTCCTGACGCTGGATTGGTAGCCGCGAGCACTCTTTGCACTCGGCTTGGTTGTGCCGCGGTTGCAGTCACTCTCGACCGAGACGGTATCGCCGTGTCGCAGGCCGGCAGAACGGAAGAAGCGTTTCCCGCCCGGATTCGCACAGTGTGCGACATCACCGGCGCCGGTGACATGGTGCTGGCGACGCTCGGTTTGTGTCTGGCCGGACGCGTTTCCTTGAGCGACGCGGCGAAACTGGCCAATCTGGCTGCAGGTTTGGAAACCGAGCGCCAGGGCGTTGCGATAGTTTCGCGGAGCGAACTTGCCCACGAGTTGCTGCGTCCGGCAACCGCCGCTTCCCAGAAGATTGTGTCTCTCGGCCAAATGTTGTCGCTGGCATCGAGCTACCGGGGGCACGGTCAAACGCTCGTCTTCACCAACGGCTGTTTCGACCTTCTGCATGTGGGCCACGTTTCTTATCTCGAGCAGGCAGCCGCATCGGGTGACGTCCTGATTGTGGCGATCAATAGCGACGACAGTGTGCGGAGATTGAAGGGCCCGACGCGACCGATTGTTGGCCAACAGGATCGCGCCACGCTGCTGGCCGCGTTGACATGTGTCTCGCACGTCTTGGTCTTTGACCAAGACACGCCCCACGAATTGTTGCGATTGCTGCGTCCCGATGTCCTCGTCAAAGGCGGAACCACCGCAGAAATCGTCGGACGTGAAATTGTCGAAGCGTATGGCGGACGCATCCAGCAAACACGAACGTTCGACGGCAGCTCTACCACGAACCTTGTGATGAAAGTCCGGAGTCAAGCATGAAAGTTACTCCCTGCGAGTGCGACCAGCCAGGTTGGTGTCCGCGCCATCAGTACTTGAAGCCACCCTTGCTCTTTGAGCTTTGCCGACGGGTTCCCGATTGTTTTCGCCGCTGGGAGCAGGGTGAGCGGCCGACCGCGGCGGCTCCGAAACCGCAAGATGATTTCCTGCGCTGCATGCATCGCCGCGAGGTTGTCCGCACCACGGAGTGCGCGAGCTGCAAGGGCCGCGTTCAAATCAAGGTGTTTTCGTGTGCCGTCCACGGCGAATGTGTGATCGCCGCGGAGATCCCAGGAGTTCCCTGCTGCAGCGCGTGTTCGGATGTTCTCATCGAAAACCAATTCGCAAACTGATCCTTCGTTATCAAAAGGAGTTTAGTCATGGGTCATCAGATTTCCTGCTGTTCGGCCGGCCCGCCGTGGAACTTTCGGTGGCCGAGCCAGTTCACCGCCCAGTGGAGCTGCTACTACCTCGATGGACCGGCAGTAGTTTGCACCAACGTTTATTGGCTGCTGCATTGGGTTGGTAATGACCGTTGGGAAGGTACAGATCCTACGGGAAAGCTGACCGCTTGGGTCAATGCGACCTGCCCCTCATCACCGTTCAGCGTTACGCTCTCGTATGGCTATACCGTCAATGCCGGTGCATGCGTGGGCGGTGCCAGTGGTGAGCACGTGAGTGGTTGCAGCGTACCTAATACGGACACCTTGGGTCCGCTGTCGCATGGTCTGCCGCCAGCCTGTTGCAATCATCCTAATGGGTCTTTCTGCGAATTCATGGTCTATCTCGGCCCGCTGGTAATGGGCGCGCTGCCGCCGCCGACTTTCCCACCCTGTTTCGGTGTCAAGCCAGATGAGTGTGTCCCGTGTGGTGGCGGTAGTGGCGGTGGTGGTTTCGTACAAGGAGGTGGTGTTGGCACAGGAGGGGGCGCAGGAGGTGGCGGACGAGGCGGTTCGCGTAAAAAGGCTGTGTGGGTCGGCGATTCGGCGCGTGGCGGCGGGATTCTCGGGTCCATCGTGGGCGGCAGTCGCGACAAGGAGTGCTGTCCCGAAAAAGATTGTGGTTGTCAGGGTCCGAGCTTCAGCATCGCACCAGTACGCTATGGAACGGGCGAAGTGTTGTTGGTCGCGACGGACCTCATTGCGGATGGATTAGGCACGCCCTGGGGACATACGCGCAGCTTTGCCAGCCGCCAATCGTTCAACGAAAACCAGGGCAACGGCTACAACTGGCACGTAGAAGAATGGCCGTATCTCGTCCGGGACTTTGACGGCAATGTTGTCATGCAGGGTCCGCAAAATACCGCGCTTTGGTTTGACAAGACCGGCGATCTCTTCGTCGGACGGTTCGGCATCAAGCAGACGCTGGAACATGACTCCTCCGCCGAATTGTTTCGGTTGTACGGTCTCACCGGAAGCTACCTCGAGTTTGACCAGCTGACCGGAATGTTTCGCCGCCATGTCGACGCGGCGGGGAACGCAGTCCGTGTATCGGCCATGCACTCCAACGGATTCAACTTCACCGAAGTCGAACGGACCTATACGTCAGGTGGCAGCACCACGACCGAACAATATTCCTACGCCTACGCTGCGACGTCCGGGGATGATCTGCTCACCAGCCTGACTCTGCGTCGCAAAATCGACAACGATCCGTTTAGCAACGTGGCGCGTGCTTTATACACGTATTACGCCGAAGGTGATGCCCACGGCAGCGACGGCGATCTGGCAACGGTGGAGACGCAGGTCTGGAGCGATGGCCAGTGGCAGTCCGTGGGAACGTCGATGTACCGCTATCACAACCAGCTGACTAATTCCTCGTCCAGCTCATCCTCCAGTTCTTCGTCCAGTTCTGGCTTGGACGAAACCCCCGCCCACCTACTCAAATACGTCGTGAATCCGGCATCGTACCAGCGCTTGGCAGACGACCCGGAGGTCACCGATCCGCTGACCGCGAGCGACTTCCAGGTTTCGCAATATGCGGATTTGTACTTCGAATACGATAGTGAGCGTCGCGTTACCAAGGAGATTGTGCAAGGCGGTTCGCGGACCTTCACATTCAGCTATGCGGAAAGCGGCAACGAGGACGGTTACAACCGTTGGAAAACCAAGTCCGTCGAGACTCTGCCCGGTGGTTCGCAAAACATTGTTTACTCGAATTATGCCGGGCAGACGATGCTGCACGTTTTCAAGGATGGGGAGAACGAGTGGTTGCAGTTCTGGAAGTACGACAGCCACGCTCGCGTCGTTCTGCACGCGAATCCGTCGGCGCTCACCGGCTACGATGAGTCGAAAGCGGATCTGCTCGATGAGCAGGAGGGCAACTACCAGTACATGCGAGACAGCGACGGGCTAATCGACACATTCGAATACGATGTCTGCAGTGGCTACCTCACGTCCGAGAAGATCCAGCAAGGGGAACTCGGAACCCCCATCAAGTTGCGGGAGTATGAGTACACGAC
>CAZFLF010000804.1:0-3968 GCA_964519825.1 uncultured Pirellulaceae bacterium
CGGTCAGTCGCAGTAGGCAGACGTCCTCGTCCTTGGCCAGAAGTAGCGATTGGCGCGCGTCCTCGTCAAGTTCGGCGGCGAGATACGCGCGACCCAGCTGATACTGCACTGCTGCTTGGCGCTCATCGAGAGAACGGGCTTCATGCAACAATTCGATCCGTCGTTCCGTGTCAGCCTGAAGGTCTTCGGCTGCGGCCAACAAATTCACCAATCGTTGGCGGCTTGGTGCGGATAACCGCGGATCGAATTCGGCCTTAAACGGCGGGCAGTCCTTGATGTTCGACACCGGGTCAACCAACAACACCGGCACCCCGGCGTCTTTCGCCTGGACCAACATCGACGACAGTGCAAACCGAAAATGATCTGCAACCCCTTGTCGCCACGCGTCGTCGCGATGGTACTGCGCCAACCCGCCCTGATAGTCCAACAGCGCGTCGACTTCGGCGGCGAGCGACGTTGGCCCAGGCGTACTATCGCTGCGTTGCTTCGCCGAGGCTGCCCAGCTTTGCCGAGCCAAATTGAATAAGTGCGACCGGCGGGCGGCACTGGTCAACCAGGTCAACCAATCCGGCATATGCTTGAAATGCGCGAAACTTCGATCTTCGAGAAACTCATTGTCGCCGACGTACAGAATGAACAGGTCGGGTTGGTAGTTCAGGCATTCGCGCAAAATCGGTTCCAGGCGATAGCTCGCATAGGAAATACCGCCGCAGTTCACAACTTCCCAATCGCGGCTCGGATCGGCGGCTCGCAGACTTAATTCCAACCAGGTGGTGAATGATGTCTCGATGGAATAGGGATTCCCCTGCACCGTCGAGCCGCCGAGGCAGAAGATTCGGAACTCACGCGGTGTCTTTTCCGCGACGAACGAGTCGGGCTTGAAAAAGGGCTGACGCGCCGGCGGAATCACATACCGACTCCGACTGGCGTTGAGTTCAAACAACGGCCGAACCGCGGCGAATTCGACAAATGGATCGGAGACCGCCTGGGAACGTCCGATCCCCGCGATACGCAAACCGACTTCCCCAATGACGAACGGAAACAGACCGATAAGAATCGCCAAGAGTCGATACAGCCAGCGGCGGGCTGGGTGGCGCGCGAGACGATCTGAAACAGCAACGGCCATCATCGCAGACAGCGAGAAGATTAATGACTACTTACAACACTCGAACGACTTAGACCGAGGCGTTCACTTTCCTGGTAGCCGTCTCCGATGCAATCAAATGCGGCGCATCATCTGAACAGACCAGCGACTTTTGCCACTGGAGCGCCAACATAAGGCAGTTGATCCCAGACCCGATTCCCAACATGCCGACCCGTTCACCCTTGGCTACCCAGCCCCGTTCCAATCCAACCGCCATCGTGATCGGCAAAGCCACTGACCCGGTGTTTCCGAGCCATTCCAGCGTGGCGAAGTCGCGTAGCGGATCGAGTCCCAACGATTCCAGCATCAATTTGCGATGCGCCGAACCAACCTGGTGGCAAAAGGTCTTGTCCAGGTCATCGTGGGTCCAGCCCGTTTCAGCTAGAAAGTGCTGGAACGCCGCCACCCCTGTCGCGATCCCCTCCTGCATTAACCGCTCGGAGTCGGTTTCCATGAGAGGCTGCATTCCCGTTCCGACGGCTTCGTCACGGCCGCTGTGGCACAACGCATGGTGCGCCGTGTTGGCTTGCGCCGTTGCGGCAAATAACCGGTTGTCCGTTTGACTCAACTCGCGGTCCGTGAGCAACACCGCGCAGCTCGCGGAGCCAATCGTCAAGGATGCGACGGCCAGTTTGAGTTGTTGCCGAGTTAGCGACGAGTCACTGTTGAGAGTCTGGATCGTCGTTTCGACAAGTTGTCGACTCCCTTCGGTCCCCACGACGATTCCGGCGCGGATCTGCCCAAGGTCGATCATGTTGGCGATCTGTAGAATGCCGTTGAGAAGGCCCAAGCAGGCGTTCGATACATCGTACACCAGACAACTCTCGGGCAGTTCGAGCCGATGATGCACGCTGCAGGCGGTGGCTGGTTCGAGGTAATCGCGACAAACCGAGGCATGAATCAAGGCGCCGATTTGCTGGCGGTCGATGCCCGCCGCGCGGATGGCCCGCTCGGCGCTGACCACACTTTGATCGCCCGGAAGCGAGCCCGGCTGCCAGAACCGGCGCTCTCGAATGCCCGTCATCAGTTCCAACCGCCCCTCCGGCAACCGTAATCGCTCGTAAAGCGGCGCAAGTCGGGATTCGAGCTCCGTGGACGTCACGACTTCGTCCGGGATCGTATAGCCGAAGGCTTCCAGGCAAACATTGCGGTAACGCATTTACATCAGCACAAGCGTCTCGCTTGTGGCATTGAGTTTCGAGGCACAAATTCGTAGGACGGGCACCCTGCTCGTCGCACAAAAAAACGACGGGCAAGGTGCCCGTCCTACTGGGGCAGGCGTACACGCGATCCCTCTTTTGAGCAATTCAACCATAGTGCTCATCCGGTAAATGGTAAAGGCGTCGCGGAAGGGAATTGATTAGACTATCTGCAAGCTCCTGGACGTCGGCTGTTAACGTCAGGTTATATCGCAGTTGGAGGCCGAGGATGACACGTTCGCATCTGAATCGCCGCGAGGCACTCCGTCGCGCTGGGGGTTGGACGGCGTCGAGCCTGCTGCTCCCGTACGTGTTCACCGCCGACGCCGAAGAGACGAATCGGCCCAAGTCGAAGAACGACCGGTTCCGCATCGGCGCAATCGGCATGCGATATCAAGGTTCGGTGATTGCCGAGAAGGCTTGCGAGTACGGCGACATTGTTGCGATCTGCGACGTGGATCGAGAGATCGCGGATAAGGCCCGTGAACAGTTCGGCGGCAAGGCGGAGTTGTACGAAGACTACCGCCAGATGCTGGAGCGGAAGGACATCGACGTCGTCACCATCGGCACTCCGGATCATTGGCACACGGCCATGGTGGTGGCGGCGTGCCAGGCGGGCAAGGACGTCTACTGCGAGAAACCCTTAACCCTGACGATCGACGAAGGGAAGCTTCTGTCGCGCGTCGTGCGGGAAACCGGCCGCGTGGTCCAGGTCGGAACGTGGCAGCGCAGCGACGAGAACTTTCGCCTCGGCTGCGAACTCGTTCGCCAGGGCCGCATCGGCAAACTCACCAAAGTGACCGTGGTGCTTGGCAAAAACAAAACCGGCGGCCCATTCGCCGAGCAACCCGTTCCCAAACATCTAAACTGGGATTTATGGCAAGGGCCAACTCCGCGCGTCCCCTACATCCCTGAACGATGCCATTACACATTCCGCTGGTGGTATGAGTACTCCGGCGGGCAGATGACCGACTGGGGGGCTCACCACATTGACATTGCTCAATGGGGCATGGGCGCGGAACTGACCGGTCCGGTTGAGATTGACGGGCAAGCCAAATTCCCCACCATCCCTCACGGCTACAACGTAGCGATCGACTTCCATGCCACGATGCGTTACGCCAACGGCGTGGAACTAGAGATCCTCGACGATGGCCGCAACGGTGTATTGTTCGAGGGGGAGCACGGACGCGTGTTTGTCAATCGCGGAACGGTCTCCGGGAAGCCGGTCGAGGATTTGGCCAGCCAACCGCTCCCGCGCGAGTCTTTCAAGTTGTACAAGCACGACAATCTGACTCGTCCACCCCGCACCGGAAAACTCGATTCGATCATCAACCACATGGGCAACTTCTTCGACTGTGTGAAGTCCCGGAACACACCGCTCGGCGACGTGGCCAGTCAGCATCGCAGCGTCAGTGTGTGCCATCTGGCGAACATTTCCATGCGGCTCGGTCGCCGTTTGCGCTGGGATCCGGACCGTGAGAACTTTCTCGGAGACGATGAAGCAAACCGGTGGCTAAGTCGCGAACAACACGAGCCGTTTCGGCTCAACGTTTCGTAGTGCAGCGAGTATTTGGAGTGCGGCGGCTTGACGCCGCTTTGGGTTTGTGGATTTATTTGTGGGTATC
>CAZFLF010000805.1:0-3968 GCA_964519825.1 uncultured Pirellulaceae bacterium
CTCAGCGAACACGAGATCACGCTGAAACCTGGTGAATCACGGAAGATCGCGGTGATCCTCGACCGGGCCCCCGGCTTCGACAAGAACGTGACGCTCGACGTGACCTACAATCATCTTGAACAAATCCATGCGGATTCCTTGCCACCCGGTGTGAAGATTGATCGGGGGAGCAGCCAGACTCTGCTGACGGGAGCGAACTCGACTGGATTCATTACTCTGACTGCCGCGAAGGATGCGGTACCTGCCGCGCGTCAGCAAGGAGTAGTGCTAGCGAATGTGTCCATTAACTTCGTTATGAAGGCGACTTATTGTTCGACCCCGATATTTGTCACAGTCGCCGCCCCTTAACTTATGCACATTCTACGCTCTCTGCCGCCTATCCCGCGTTTTCTCAAGCTACCGGTGGCTCTGACCGAAGTACGGAGGTAGGCACGTAGTGGCGCATGTCTGCGCGTTGGATGCAGGCGACCTGCGCCGGGAGATGGATCTTCGACAGCTACTGACTGAAGTGGACAGCCAAACTGTCCGACCCGCGTGGCAGGATCGTCACGCTGATTGTCAGTCGAAACACAAGGATGGTTTATGTCGCGCGCCACATTGTGGGCCGGGATGGCCCTGCTTTGCATATCCGGTTCCGCATTCAGTCAGACCGACGAGAACTCCGGCGACCAGGGCGCACACTTGCGCGACGGGCTGGTTTCCTTCGGACACGATCCGGAATGCCCGGGTTGTCGAGCGTTCCTGGCGGGTTACGGCGCCGCGGAAGCGATGCACTCCCCGTCCTGCAACTGTGATGCGGCGATGGCCGATGGCGGTGCGGGCGGACCAATGGCCGTCGGTGAAGATTATCAGGAGCTGGTTGCCAGCGATTTTGGCGCAGGAATGGGATACGATTCGGCGGCGCCGGGAATGATCGGCGACTTCTTTGGCGGCGGCTATCGCATCCGTCTGGACGAGTTTAAGACGTTCTCACAGGAATACACCAACATTGCCATTGCCGGCGGCGATCGGCGCTTCAAACTGGCGGAAAACAACAGTCCGTTCCCGATTGATCGCGTGTTCTTTAACTTCAACCACTTCCACAATGCCTTACGCACGGCCAATTCTCACGACGCACATCTGAATCGCGGCGTGGCTGGGCTCGAGAAGACTTTTCTGGATCAGTGGTGGTCTTTTGAGTTCCGATTGCCATTCCTTTCAGGTTTGAACGGCGATCAAGTAATGAATTCGCAAACTGCGGATAACGTCTCCAACGAATTTGGCAACATCGCGTTGGCGTTGAAGCGGTTGTTGTTCCGCACTGACACACTAGCCGCGTCCATGGGACTTGGAATCGTGTTGCCGACCGGTCCAGACGCCCGATTCTTTGACTCTCCAGGAGATATTACTCCCATCGTTACCCTCGAGAACGACGCCTACTACCTCCAGCCTTTTGCCGGGCTCTGGTGGACGCCGAATGAACGGTTCTTCGCCCAATATTCGATTCAGGCTGATTTCGACGCCCGTGGCAATGGCGTGTTTGTCTCGGGGAATGGCCCCGGCCGCGAAGGAGTCATTCAGGACCAGACGCTGATGTTTCTGGACGCTTCCTTTGGGTATTGGTTGTTCCGAGATCCGTATGGAGACCGCCTGGTGACGGGGATCGCTCCGATGATCGAACTTCATCACTCGACCACGCTTCAAGATTCGGATTTGGTTAATCTGGACTCAGCAGTGGGTGGCAGTGTGCCAGCTGATAACGCCATCACGAACCCGTTCAATCGCATGGATGTCCTGAATCTGACCGGAGCCATTCGACTGGAAATCGCCGGCCGATCGTATCTCACGTTTGCTGGAGTGATGCCGCTGCGGACGGAAGAGGAAAAGCTGTTCGACGCCGAATTCGGCGTCCAGTACACGCGGTTCTATTAATCGAATCGAATACGTGGGCGAGTCTCTCCGAGACTCGTACCCCAGCCTGGCGAAACCGCTTCAAACTGTTGTAGCGGAGCGGGTGGTTGCCCCAGGCCGTCCTGGAATCGATCGAATCTGCGTGACGCTGGGCCGCGCGTCTCGGAGAGCCGCGGCCACGGCAAGCCACCTTGCGATGGCAGCGAAGCAGGGGCAAAATCTCGCTTTTGGACGCGTTCTCAGCGCGAACCCCACGCAGCGTGTGCGTCTCGAATTATTGCGGCTTTCGGGAGATGATCGATGCCAAGTTGTGTGTTGGCCTATTCGGGTGGGCTGGATACCTCGGTGATTCTGGGTTGGCTGATGGAGGAGGGCTACGACGTGGATGCCGTATACGTCGATTTGGGCCAACCTTGCGAGGACCGGGGAGCGATCTTGCAAAAGGCCAAGGACATCGGCGCAAAGTCGGCTCGCATCGTCGACGCCCAGGAGGAGTTGTGCCGCGACTTCGCATTTCCGGTGTTGCAGTGGCAGGCGAAGTACGAGGCGATCTATTTGCTCGGTACGTCCATCGCTCGGCCGTTGATTTCCAAGGCCTGTCTGCAGGTTGCACGCGAGGTACAAGCAGACGCATACGCTCACGGGGCGACCGGCAAGGGGAACGACCAGTGCCGTTTTCAGCTTGCCGCCGAAGCACTGAATCCCAAGATTCGCGTGATTGCTCCGTGGCGCATGGAAAAATTCCGCGCCCGGTTCCCCGGCCGCACCGAAATGATCGCTTACTGCGACCAGCGAAAGATTCCGGTAAAGGCATCCTCCGCCAAACCGTATAGCTCGGATGAGAACTGTTTGCACATCAGCTATGAGGCAGGCAAGCTGGAAGACCTGCAGGTGAATGGTGTCGAACTGGTCGACTTCGGCATGACCGTCTCGCCTCAGAAGGCCCCGGACAAGGTCGAAAATGTGCGGATTCGCTTCGAGTCTGGAGTGCCCCGAGCCGTGAACGGCCGGGAATGCAGTCCCTTGGAAATCGTCCAAACGCTGAACACGGTGGGTGGCCGCAATGGGGTTGGTCGGATCGATATGGTTGAAAACCGCTTCGTGGGCATGAAGAGCCGCGGTGTGTATGAAGCGCCGGGCATGACGATTCTATACGATGCTCATCGCGTGATCGAACAGTTGACGCTCGACCGCGACCTGATGCACCTGCGCGACCGACTCGCACCAGAGGTTGCCGAGTTGGTCTATTACGGATTCTGGTACGCAGCCAAGTTGGACGCCCTGATGGCCTTCATTCGCTCCGCACAGCAGAATGTCACCGGAGAAGTCAGCCTGAACTTGTACAAAGGCAATATCATGGTGGCGGGGCGCAGTAGCCCGAAGAGCCTGTACGACGAGGGAATTGCCACCATGGAAGGTGGCGGCTCCTACAATCAAACCGATGCGGAAGGCTTCTTGCGAATTCAGGGGCTGCCAGTCCGCGTGCAAGCCAAAGTGTCGCCGCGCACCTATTAGCCACGCTTTCCCATGAATGAAGAACTTCCGGCGTCATCCGTGACGGAGACGACAACTTCGCTCGGGCCGCACGCGACTCGTGAGTGGTTTGCGGCGGTCCGCGACGAGATGGCCAAGGCGATCATTGGCCAGGCGGAGGTGATCGAGCAGTTGTTACTGACCCTGCTGTGTCGCGAGCATGCCCTTCTTGAAGGACCGGTCGGGACGGCCAAGTGGTTGGCGGTCGAGGCATTGGGATCGTGCTTTGGTCTAACGGCACGCCGGATTCGCTGCTCTGCGGATCTAGGCTTGGACGATCTACTGGGTCGCGGCGCGTTGACCGATCCGTGGAGGTCTTCGCTGTTGTTGGTTGACAACGTCGATTTCTTGTCGGGCAAACTCCGCAACGTGGTGCAGCAGGCTATGTGCGAGCGCGTGGTCGAAGCACAAGACGAACGACGCCCGGTTCCCGATCCATTTGTCGTGTTCGCGACGCGGTATCGCGGCGACGAACAGCCATCCCGCGAACTGGCGGACCCCCACGACGATCGTTTTATGTTTCAGATCGACATACCGTATCCGCG
>CAZFLF010000806.1:0-3965 GCA_964519825.1 uncultured Pirellulaceae bacterium
GACTGAGAACATCAACACCGTTCGCGATCTGGTCCAGAAAACCGAGGACCAATTACTTGAGGTACGGAACTTCGGTGAGACGACTTTGACCGAAGTGCGCGAGAAGCTCACTGAGTTGGGACTCCATTTTGGGATGCGAGTCTCAACGCCCGCCTCACTTCGTTTCTAGCCACGGGTCATTCTCGCACTGGTGTAACGCCGAAACATCCCTCCGCCGCCCGTCGCCTCCAATTGAGTAGAAACTGCTATGCGTCATCGAAAACTAGGCCGCAAGTTTGGTCGCTCATCCAGCCACCGTCTGGCAATGTTCAAAAACTTGGCGAGTAGTCTGTTCCTAACGGAACGTGATGCCGAACTCGATGAAAACAAGCCCAAGGTCAAAGGGCGTATTATTACGACGGTAGAGAAGGCCAAGGAGGCGCGGCGATTGGTCGAGCGTTGCATCACGATTGCTCGCCATGCCTTGGTCCATCAAGACGAGGCAGCCAAACTCGGGTCTAGTGCGGAGCGGGGATCGGATGAATGGAAGCGCTGGCGTACCAGCAGTCAGTGGCAAAAGTGGGCGCAAGCCATGTCCCCCGTAGTGGCCGCCCGTCGACGGTGCCTGCGGATGCTGGGCGATAAGCAAGCGGTTCGAATTCTGTTTGCCGAGGTTGCTCCGCGATTTGCCGATCGCAACGGCGGCTACACGCGCGTCTTGCGGCTTCCCAAGCCGCGATTGGGAGATGCGGGTGCGCGAGCAATCTTCGAGTTCGTCGGGGTTCGCGATCGAGTCGTTGCCCGCTCACAGAAACCTGCCTTCGACACGAGCGATGATTCGGCTCCTGCCGCCGGTAAAACGGCTACCGAATCGACTAAGTAGTTCGGTTCGATTATGCATGTGCGGCCGACAGTTGCAGTCGTTTATATTCCCCACTGAGCCAGCGTGGGACGTCGTTGTTATACAGTCGTGAAAACCGGCTTTCGCTGGGACCGCCCGGCAAATTTGTCCACGCCTCGTCGGTGCCTAGATCAGTCACAAAGTGATACGATGGCGCGAACGTAGTCTCCCGCGTTGCGGTTTGCAGAACGTGTCCCTGAAACGGCGTGGCGTGATTCCCGGGCATCGGATAACGGCGCGAATTGAATCCGAGCAGACGACCGACCTGTCGGTTGCCGAAGAACCGATCGGCGAAGTGAAAGTTGTTGACATCGGACCAGGCGACATCGGTGTGCTCCTGTTCGGTCTTGATCACCGCGCGGCTGACGATTTCCGCCAGGTTTCGGTCTCGCCACCAGTCCGAGTGACCGTCGAGCAACAGTCTATCGGCCGTGTTAACGATCATCATCGAGTACCCGACGCGAGTGCAGAGATACATCATCCGCCGCCACCCAATTCCCGAGTCAGTTCCCAGCATCTCGGTAATCACGTTGATATACAGCCGGTGAAACAATGGCGCTTGGCGGCTGTCCGGGTGATAGCTGTAATCCCAATCTGCAAGACGATCCTTAAGCCGCCCCGCTGGCAAATGTGGACGAAACACCTGCAATAGCTCGCGGGCTTGGACGCTGACGACGTCGTATTGCAGATCTTGCATATCTTTGAGCGAAGACTGCCCAAATTCGCTCAGTCGCTCCGTGATGCGGTCTTTGCGATAACTAGGCAATGGCTGGGTGACGAGCATTGGCAGACCGAGTGGATTGAGTTCCTCGTTCGCGGACGACACAAACCCCGCTGGCGGATCGTACACGCGGGGCAGTCGCACGGGATCGAGCGAACCTTGCCAATGATTCCGAACGTCCCATGCAGGGATCGGCGCCAGTCCCAGATGGTCTCCCCCGCGTTTTGGAAACCGTCCGCAAGATTGAAGACCGATATGCCCGTCGCGGTCGGCGAAAACCCAGCACAGTGTCGGCTGGGAACAGTCCCGCGCGCAATCCATGGCCTGCCGCGTGTCACCGGCCGCGATGACGTTTAACCAAGCGTCGATGGCGTGTCCTTGGCCGGTCTGGTTTCCGATCCAGGAGACGGCCAAGTGGTAGCCTTCGCCGAGTTCTTCCGGGTTACCCTCGAGAATGCCTTGGGGGGTTTCCCAAATACGCAGTGATTCTGGCTTTTCCGTTTTGTGCTTGATGATCTCCTCACGCACGGCGCAGTCATACCAAGAATCGCCTCGCCGATATTGCCAACCCGTTTCCCCACCGCGGCGAATATCTTCGATAAAGAAGTCGATTGTGTCCCCCTTGAGATACGTTACGCCCCATGCCACGTGCCGCGTGCGGGCAACGGCAAAGAGCGGGCAACCTGGCAGTGTCGCCCCCATCACATAATGTTCGCGATGCTCACCCCAGCGCAATACGGCTTCATACCAGATTGCCGGCAACCGATTGACTTCCAGGTGGGGATCGGCCGCCAGGAGTGCATGCCCGGACTTGCTCCGTTGCGGACTGACTGCCCAGGCATTGCTGCCAGCCAATCGGGGCAAGTCGGTCAACAATTCGAGTGCCTGGTCCGATAACTGATTCGACATCATGATTTGGCGGATCAAACCGAAATCGACTTTGTCTAAACGCGGCGAGAACAACTCACGGAGAGTGAGTTCGTTGACTCCGGCATGGATCAGTTCGACCAGTAGACGTTCATTTTGCATCTGACTAACCGCCAAGCCGCCGAAGCTGAGCAGCTTGCCGATTAGCAGGATGGACTGTTGGTTCCATGGCTGCAGCGGAAAATTCACTGCCCACATCGGCCATGATCGCCCTTGCTCCTTGGTCGCATCGTTGACGCCTTCGCAATAGGCTGTGAGCTGAGAAAAGATGCGGTCATCCAGTTGCCGCACTTCGTCGATCAAATGGCGGTGGAGGCCGATTCTGCGGAAGAAGCGGTCTGTTTCCAGAAATTCCGGTTTGTCCGAAATCTGTTCGGCGGCCTGACCGCTGGCAACGCTTCGTGAGAAGAACATCTGCGTGCCGCGATCGACGGCATGCATGTATCCCAAACCGGATAAGGCATCCAACCAGGTCGGGGCGCTGATTTGCGGAACGCCATTATCGTCGCGAGAGACGGAGAATTGCCGACGTGATTTCGCGATGGAAATGGGTTTCATCGGACAAACCGCCGGATAAGTGCCAATCCATCACAATTCTAGCACGCTCCTTAACTACCACAGCGATTCGTCGGTTCGCATTTCGCCAAAAGGTTCCCGGCGGTTGCCGGAATGCCTGGGTGGGTCGCGGTTATTTCAGCGGAAATCACGTTCCCGGCAGCGCGAAAGTCCGTCAACGCACATACTGTTAAGCTCGCGCAGCACTCAGCGGCCGCCATGACCTCATCAAACCAGCGGCATGTATGACCCCAGCTCGACGTCGCTGGAATACCCACGGGCTACTTCTTGCGGTGGCGAATCCGAGCGCGCATGCGCCGCTTCTTGCGACCGATCTTGCGACGACCTTTCCCTGTCTTCTTGACCCCCACGATGGAACTCCAATCTGCCGTCAGTAGGAATGTTGGACTGGCGAGCGCAGTCGCGCCCGGCGCAAACGTGGGCATAAGTTAACCAAAGCACCACTCAGCGAACAAGCGGAGGTCATTCGTTGGCCCCGAATCGAGCGCAGCGTTCGTCGTTTCGACGAGAACCAGCGCTCGACGGTTTCGTCCGTTTCCGTTCGGTCAATCGCGGTGCTCTGCCCTTCCTGGTATAAACATCGCCGGTCGCGACGGACGTCTGTCGTGTGATTTCTCCGCCCATCGATCGATGACCTAACATGAATCGCCCAATTATCCAGCTTTGCGGCTTATTGTTCCTTGGCGTCGTATGCCCACTTTTTTCCGACGATTGGCCGCAATGGCGCGGTCCGCAGCGGGACGGAGTATGGCGCGAAACCGGTATCATCGAGAAATTTGCTGGACCCGCGCTTCCCGCCGTATGGCGCGCGAAGATCGGCCCCGGTTATTGTGGGCCGACGGTTGCGGCGGGCCGCGTGTT
>CAZFLF010000807.1:0-3963 GCA_964519825.1 uncultured Pirellulaceae bacterium
AAACATTACCTACCCGCTTGTCCCCCGCGGCATCAGCCGCACCGCGCGATACGTGTTGGCTCGCTCCCTGCTTGGGCAACTCGGGCTAAGCGATACGTTTTCGAAACGTCCCGGAGAATTGAGCGGTGGCGAACAGCAGCGAGTCGCAGTGGCGCGAGCATTGGTCGGTGAACCAGAGGTTATTGTTGCCGATGAACCGACTTCCAATTTGGATCCTGCTTCCGCCGAGGCGTTGATTTCCATCTTCCGATCATTCCGTGAACAGGGAAAGACGATTGTTTTCTCATCGCACGATCCGAAGTTGCTGGAATTGGCGGATACTGTTCACGAACTTCGTGCGGGACGACTTGTCGCGGTAAGAGAGCAGGAGTAGGTCGAATTCAAAAGGACGGCAACATGAAGAAACCACTGACCAGCGTTCAGTGGGACGAGTCGTTGGAATTGTTCAGGAGCTTGGGAATCAGAGTCTCGAGTTTGCCCTGGGCGTCCGTTGAATAGAGCTTACCGTCCGCGTCGATCAGGAAAACCGCGGGGATTCCTTCAATCCCCCACGATTCGGAAAAGTCGCGCAACGCTGAGCCTGTCAACAGTGCGTGAGGATCGCGATCCTCATAAAATTGAGGCCAGGGAATCTGCTCCTTCGCCACGAACGCCTTGAGTGCCTCCAGCCCGCCGTCCTCTTCGGGCAGATCCTGGCTCACTCCAATGAACTCGACCCCCTGGTCGTGATACTGGGCATAGAGCCGCTTCAACTCGGGGATCTCACGCACGCAGGGGCCGCAAGAAGTCGCCCAGAAATCCACGACGACAACCTTACCCCGGAATTGCTTCATTGAAACGGCGCGACCGGAGATCGCGTCGGTGAACTCGAGTTCGAATGGCTGGCCGATCCCCTCGCGCTGCCTGACTTGCCCTTGGACCATCCGACCGCGGAAGGAGTCAGGGTAGTCCCGGACGATACGCTGCGCTAGCTCAGTCTTCGTGCGGGCGATGAGGCAAGCGTCAAGAGTGCAGCACACGGCCAGGGCCGCCGTAAAATCGACAACCCACCAACGAATGGCGGACATCCGCTGCGTGGATGTCTCGGCGGAACGTCTGCGGACGACGGCCAAGATCAGCGCGGCGGTGACAGCCAGTCCCACCGCACTGCCCGCCCGGCTGGTCCACACAACACTCAGTAAGTATTCCGAGATCTGGCGGAGGAGCACGGAGGCGAGTGCGGACTGCCGGGCGCCCAGCACGAGGTCGAATGCGTTCAGCACGGTTGCGATGATCACGAGACCCAATAGGCCCAGGAATAGGACGAGCGTCCACCGCTTGCACGGGCGGTCCGCGCGCTTCCGACCCGTGACTGCGGTGATCGTACCGATCACGATCAGTAGGACGACAAGGACGATCTGGGTGTACCACGCGTCGTCAAGTTTTGCCGCGCTGTTGTAAAGAAGCTCGCCGGCTCGGTTGTCGTCAGGCCACAGCCGGGCGAACGTCTCGGCCAACGCGACCGCGGCCAAACCATCAATCGGTTCCCCGATTCTGAAGGCAATCTGAAAAAAGTGGGCGTCGCTTTTCAGCACCGAATCGTTGGTCGTCCTGAGGACCTCGCCGATCTCCGCGTTCAACTCGCCTCGTCTGTCGCGATGGTTGACCGTGTGCCGCAGGTCCATTCCATCGACGAGTTTGAGGGATAGCCAGCGTTTCGGCAAAAACTTTGCGACGCGATGGTCGTCGGGGTACATCCTCCGCAACTCGCCGACGAGCGTGGCGATCTGTTTGTGAGTCTGAATGAATTCCTCGGCTGGCATGGCGCGCTTAGCGATCTTGAGCTGCCGTTCAATCGCGTTGACGATCTCTTCGACCGGCCGTTGAATAGCCGAGCGTGCCTCGACAGTATCAGTCGCGACGGCGGGGTTGGGCTCGGACATCCGATTCCGGATTTGACCCACCTCGTCCGCCTCTGAAACAGAGCCAGCGAGGAGCAGCAGAACTGCGGCAATGGATTGCGTCGGAAACGCAGCCATCACCCGCACCGCAATTCGTTCATCAACATGCCGACTGCAGCGAACGCTTCTACGACCACATCCGAAGAATGGGTATCTCTGGCGGTTGTGCATTGTTCTGTCTTGCAATCTTTCTCGAGAAATGTGAGTCCCCGCTGGACGGCTCCGACTACCGGATCGGTGGAATCACTCGCGATCGCAACTGCTGGACTAATCAGCATCCAGACTGCGGACCATCGTAAAAGCTCAGATTCACGGCTTTGTTTTGGACAAAAATAGTCGGCGTTGGTGGCACAGCGATAGGCGCGGCAGTAAATTCCATGTCGCCAAACGGCTTGCGAACGCGTTTGTACAACTCATCAATACGATCCTGGTCGCCAATGGACAAGATGACCGCAATGTGATTTGCTTCTGGCAGCCGGGTGACCCATCCGAGTCCGGCTGGCTCTTTGAGATGCGACAGTCGAACCTGACGAACTTCAGATTTTGTTGTTGCCAGTTTTTCAATCAGTCGATTCAGGTCGTCGGTCGTTGTAATCTCGAATGCATACTGATTCACGTCGTTCGGCCACTCTGTAAACCATGAGTTCCAGCCAGAAGTCCGCGTTTGATCGTTCACCAGCTCTCCAACGCCTTCGGGCCAGGCGGCCGACACCGTCACGGGCTGACCTTTCGCCGCAATGACCGAAGTCCCGCCCGCAGCGAACAGATTTGATGACGTGACCCATGAACTTGTTGCGACGCGTGGCCTTCGTGATGGCGAGTCTCCTCGGCTGGACACTGCTCGGCACGGTGAGTGCAATCGTGTTCGGCGGAGTGTATGGGATTGTGGCTCAATCGGTCGTCTACGGTAGTCCGGCGATCTCGTTCGCGGTTGTGATGCTGGGCCCGTTAGTCGGTGCGATTGGAGGTCCTGCGTTCGGTGCCGTGTACGGTGCCACGTTGGAGTGGCGTGGTCGAGCGACGGGCCGGGTTCGAGCGGCTCTGCTGGCGGGAGTCCTGGGTGGCTTGATCTTCGCGGCGGTGGGCGGCGGTGCTCAACTTTGGAGGACGTCGCAGCGCCCGACACAACCCGTGGCGGCGACAATCGTGGCGACTCCGGATGGCGGCCGAGTGATTGATCGCCGCGCGCGCGGTCCTGAGTCCGGTGGTCTTATCAAGTCGGCCTGCGTGTCGGCAAGTCTCACGGCGCTTGGCGGGTTTCTTTACGGCGCTCTCTTTGGTGCCATCTTCGGAACCGGGCCGCGAGCCGAAGAACGGATCCGATGATGATACCTCGATTGATCAACGAAAGCGGAATTAGTCAATAATGTAACTGTCTCTCATTTTGATAGTCGAGGATACGGGTCACAAATCGACACTAGCAATACAAGACTCAATAAACGGGTCGTCGTTGGTGATCGCTTTTCCGAACGGATCGTCTCCGAACTGCCTCGGCCAGCCCATGTGCTATTTCTTCGCGACCTCTACTTTGCACTGACCAACTGGACGAAGGCAAGCTTCTTCCCATCACGAGACCAACTTGGTTCCATCGCTCGCTCGGGCAGCTTCCGTGCTTCTTGTTTGATCTTTCCATCTAAGCTGACGTTGACCAACGGGAAGACTGGGGGTCAGATTTGGGTTTTTGGTTTTTGCGATGCGAAAAACCAAAAAACCAAATCTGACCCCGGCTTTCCCATCTGATCCACGCCAACTGCCGCGTTCTTGCGAAGCTCGTAAAAGCTCGCCCTCAGCAGCTCTTCGTTAACGTGGTGAAGCAAGGCAGTGAACTTGAGGTCTCGGCTCGTGCGAGCCGCTACGCGCACACCGTGCAGCCCGCTTGATCTCCGGTTACTCCGGCTCGGTGTCCGGGAGGAGTGGGACATGTCGGTGTTCCTCTTGGCTGAGAGCCTTCCCTCGGCCGACTCCGCTGGCGATTCAGCATCGCCGTTGTTCGCCGGATTCGTCGGTACTACGCTCCCATCTG
>CAZFLF010000808.1:0-3960 GCA_964519825.1 uncultured Pirellulaceae bacterium
GGCGGAGGCCATGAAAGGACTGCCGTCTGCCAACCGGGTTACCGTATCCACCGCTTCCTGTGGCAACGAGCCAGCCATCGACTCGGCGAGGCGCCGGATCTCAGCGGGTCGAAAGGGAGACAGTTTGAGATGAACCGCGCGTTCAATTCGCCTGAGGACGTGATCGCTGGGAACATCTTCCGAGCGGAAGGCGACAATGAGTGATGTGAAGCGGAGCGATTGCTTCTGAATGGCTTGCCAACGCTGAATGAGCTTGTAGGTGAATTGATCAGCCCATTGGCAATCGTCCAAGATAATCACCAGCGGGCGAGCTTCATTGCTGAGAGCGTCCAAGAAGCTGGCGATCGCTTGAATGGTTCGAGCTTCGCCGAATTCCGCGGGACTGAAATCGCTATGCTGCCGTGTCTTGAGGATCTCGCCGACATCGGGGATCGCTGCGCAGAGGGCATCCGTGTGGCCGCCAAGACGCTTGCGAACGGCCGCAGCCAACGCAGGTTCCGCCTGAGCGACAGAGCGGAACCCGTCCACGATTCCCGCCAATAAGTGAAAGGGGCTTTGTCCGACATTCGTCGTTCCCTGACCGCGCAGCACCCACAGGCCGTCGCGCCGCGCTTGCTTCGCGACCTCGACAAGCAGTCGGCTCTTTCCGCTCCCCGACTCGCCTTCCACGAGCATGATGTCGCCGAGTCCACGCCGAGCGCGATGGACCAGTGACTCCACGCGCGTAAGCTCGTCGGATCGAGCGACAAACGCCGGTTCCGTCAGCGTGCAGCGCCGATCAGTGGCACCGATCACCACGCTTGGATCCCGAACACCGTTGTTCACAGCCTGCCGGATCGCCTCAATGTCGGTGACTACCGCATGGGCCATTTGGTATCGGTCGTGAGGATCCTTGCGCAACAATCGCTGGATCAACTCATCAAATGCCCGCGGTACCGCAGGATTGATGGTTCTCAGTTCCGGTACTCGCGCGGTGAGATGCTCAAAGAGAATGGCTCCCGCGTTCTTGCCATCAAAAGGTGGATGCCCAGACAGGCAATGAAACAACAGCACGCCAGCCGAGTACAGATCCGACGACTCGCCCACATCGTAATCGATGGAACCAGCCTGTTCCGGTGACATGTACGTCACTGCCGTACGCTCTCGATCGCCCACTAACTGATCCGGATGAAACGAGCGAACCGTACCGATATCGACGAGCTGAGCCCATTGGATCGTGGCCCCCTCGTTGGTGATGACGTTGGTGGGCTTAATATCCCGGTGCAGCACTCCGTGATCATGCAGATCGCGGAGAGCTGAAAAGAGATGCTTCCCAAACGCCAGAGCCTCCGTCACCGACATCGGACCCTGCTGGAGCCGTACGCTGAGCGGGGTCCCCGCGACGAAAGGCATGATCACCTGGAATCCATCCTCAGCGCGGCCGTAATCGATGACCGGCGCGATCCCGTCAATCTTCACATGATGGCGAATAGATGCGTCATGTTCGAGGCGCGTCTTAGAGCCGCGCGTCAACGCATCCTTGCGGACGATCTTGATCACGATGCGTTGGCCGGAAGTTGTGTCTTCGCCAAGCAGCGTTTTCGCCTGCGGAGAGTCGTGCAAAACGGAAATGACGCGATACTTCGTTGTGATGCATCGCTCCGCACCCTGTGCGGCACGGCCGTAGTCGCCAACCGTGGTCGTCCAATCGTTGTCGCCTTGTGCTTTAGCCACTTTCTACCCCGGTTCTGCCCAAACCGTCGAGCAACAGGTTTGCAATGTCCTGTCGTCAAAATAATGAGAAACCATGTAAACATAGCTTTTTCACTACGGTACAGCCCAATTGTCAAAACTCCCCCTTTTGCTGGAGCTAGTTCTGTGGGGCACAAAGACTTAGCAATCGGCCAGGTTTACCGACACATCCCCTCCGTTCGACTACTTGCCCCATTTTTTTTCTCTAAATCTCGTTGACTCTGTCTCTCCTTTTATTGAAATTGGTGTTCGTGCTGTGCAATCGCTATGGGAATTGCACAGCCGTCTGGGGTCAGACGCCGGGCAAATTGACGCGCGTAGTTTGTGTTACGAAACATCTATTAGGGGGCAGAGCCATGGACCATGTGTCATCCGATCGCATTGCTAGCAAGTTGTCGCACGTCGAGCGATTCTTTTCTCGCGACGTAGAAGCGTTCAAGCGGCGATTAGCGGAATTGGATTCGCTGATCGACAGCACCGCGGAACCTCAAAAAAACGATTCCTTTCACCTCCGTGTCTTGGAGGCATTCGAGGAATCGCAGGAAGCATGTGCGCGCTTCGAAGCGGAAAATGCGGACGATCCGCTTCTCATTAAAGACGTGCAGAATGGCTTTCGCCAGGAAACATCGCACTGGTTTGATCGTAGTTGGATTGCTCACCGTGCGCGAACCAAACCGAGCGGGTTCGCCGGCGACTATGAAATGTTGATAAAGCTCTACGAGAAAGCGACCCCCGCGCGCGGACTCGGTGGATATTTGGATCTGTGCATCCTGGATCTGCCGCTAGCCCGGGCGGTGCGCGCCCGGCTGGAGGCAGCTCGAGAGTTCTTGATCAGCGAGGTACATCGCCGCCGCAACAATGTGCGCGTTCTGAATATTGGCTGCGGCCCTTGCCGCGAATACGTCGCCTGGCCCGAAAGCACTATCAACGGCCAGGTCGAAATCATCGCCATGGACAACGATCCCAAGGCGCTCGAGTTCGTGGAGAATCATGTGACTCGCAAGTTACCCGGCAAGATCGATTTGCGAGCCACTCGTTACAACGCCTTGCGGACTCGTTCGGCCGAAACGACAACTCGCAAGTTTGGTAAGTTCGACATCATCTATAGCGTCGGACTTTGCGACTACCTGCCGGATAATCAACTGATCGCTATCCTGGGGGCTTTGCGCGATACGCTCAGCGATGGGGGCGTGTTATACATCGCGTTTAAGGATACTACTCGGTACGACAAAACGCCCTATCAGTGGCATCTGGACTGGTTTTTCTTCCAGCGGACGGAAGAAGATTGTGTCCGCCTTTATGAAAACGCCGGCATCCGAGCCGACTCAATCGAAATGACGCGCGACGACACGGGAATCATTATGAATTTCGTCAATCGCCGGGTGGCGCAAGGTATTGTGCGGACTCACATGCCGGAAGACATTCTCACTGGGATCGGAGCGCATTCGCCTCTGTCGATCAACCTGAAACCCCACAACTGAAGACCGGAAAACGGGACGCGCGATTACGGGTCACCGGGTGGTGCGATGGTTCGGACTATTCGAATCGGAATACCAGTCCTCAGGAGCAGGGTTGTCCCTCACTTGCGACTGGCGTGGGTATGGACAGCAGATAGAGGCTCTTGGGAGCGTCCACGGAAGAGTCAAGCTGTTGCCTGACGGCGATGAAGTCGTTTTCGCAGGACAAGAAGGCATCGACAACATCAGGGTCGAAATCAGTCCCTCGCCCCTCGATGATGATACCGCGAGCTTTTTCGTGGCTGAACGCCGGTTTGTACACGCGTTTTGTTGTCAGCGCGTCGTAGACATCGGCGACAGCCACGATGCGTCCGCAGAGAGGAATATCTTCGCCCGACAAGCCTCTGGGGTAACCCTTCCCGTTGAATTTTTCATGGTGCGACCACGCGATATCCCGGGCGAATCGTAGGAACTCAGCCGATGGATGTGATTGCACGGAAGCTTCGAGTGTTTGGCTTCCGACCACGGCATGTTGCTTCATGATCTCGAATTCTTCCGGTGTCAGGCGGCCCGGTTTGAGCAGTATGTGATCGGGGATTCCGACCTTGCCGATATCATGCAACGGGCTCGTCAGGAAGATGGTTCGCACATAGTCTGAATCGATTTGGTCGCGATATTTGTCTGTTGTCGCTAGGTCCTCGGCAAGCAGGCGGCAGTATTCTCGTATGCGTTCCAAATGCGCGCCTGTCTCCGGATCGCGCGACTCGGCCAG
>CAZFLF010000809.1:0-3958 GCA_964519825.1 uncultured Pirellulaceae bacterium
TGCCGCGAGACTGCCGCTTCGCCACCCTTCGTCGACGATGACGGCTCGACGCGTCTTGCTCACGGAAGCCATGATGGTCGCGTCGTCGAGGGGCCGTAAACTTCGCAGATCAAGCACTTCGGCCTCAATTCCCTCGTGCGCAAGCTGATCGGCAGCGGCCAGCGTTTTGGGGAGCGAGCCACCGTACGTTACAAGCGTCACATGTCGCCCTACGCGGCGGATAGCTGCGCCATCGACGTTGAACGATTCGCGCCGCTCCTCGACTTCTCCTTCCATTGGATAGAGCATCACGTGCTCAAAGATCACGACGGGATCGGGGTCGCGGAGCGCCGCGCCGAGCATGTATCGCGCGTCCGTGACCGTCCCCGGCGCGAGAACCTTAATGCCTGGGACATGGGCGTACCACACCTCCCAGCTATGCGAGTGCTGAGCCGCGAGTCGCCGGCCGCCACCGGTGGCCATGCGGATCACGACGGGAACGCTCATCTGTCCGCCCGACATGTGCCGCAACGTCGCGGCATTGTTCACAATCTGGTCCAGCGCCAGGAGACTGAAATTAACCGTCATCACTTCAACGATGGGGCGCATTCCATTTAAGGCCGCGCCGATTCCCGCGCCGACGAAGACCGATTCGGAGAGTGGTGTGTCGCGTATCCGCTCGGGGCCGAATTCCTGCAACAGGCCACGGCTGCAGGCGAACGCGCCGCCGTACCGCCCCACGTCCTCGCCCATCAGGAAGACGCGATTGTCACTCGCCAGCGCCTCGCGGAGTGCCGTCCGAATCGCCTCGCGATAGGTGGACTTCATCATTGCAGCACCGGCGTGTAGACGTCTTTGAGCAAATCTCCGACGGGTTCCCACGGGCCTTTTTCGGCAAAATCGACGGCCGCGCTGACCTGCGCCGCAACATCCGCATCGATCGCGGCCAGATCGTCGTCGCCTACGAGTCCCTCCTCGCGCAGCCGCTTCTCCCAGAGCACGATCGGATCGCGCTGTTTCCACTGTTCGACTTCGTCCTTGGTGCGGTACAGCTCAGCGTCGTACATCGAGTGAGCGCGGAAGCGATAGGTGCGAACTTCCAGGAAGAAAGGACGCCCCGCACGGACATAATCCATCGCCTGCCACGCCGCCGTTTCCACTGCGGCCACATCCATCCCGTCCACCACCGTGGCCTCAATCCCATAACCAGCGGCTTTGGCGTGGATGTCGGTCCGCGACTGATGCCGCTCGACGGCCGTTCCCATCGCGTAGAGGTTGTTTTCGAGGAGGAACAGAATCGGCAATTGCCAGAGAGCTGCGAGGTTCAGCGACTCATGGAATTCTCCCTCAGCCACTGCACCGTCGCCGAAAAAGCAGACAGTCACGATGGGCCGCTTCTGCAGCATGTCAGCTAGAGCCAGGCCGACCGCCAGAGGCAGGCCGCCACCGACGATTGCATTGCCGCCGTAGAATCGCCGTGAAACGTCGAACAAGTGCATCGAGCCGCCGCGCCCGCGACTCGTGCCGTTGGCCTTGCCGAACATCTCGGCCATCACTGCCCCCGCCGGCACGCCGCGAGCCAGGGCGTGACCGTGCTCGCGATACGTGCTGACCACCGCGTCTTCGGGGCGGATCGCTGGCATCGCGCCGGCCGCCACCGCCTCTTCACCAATGTAGAGGTGCAGAAAGCCCCAGATCTTGCCGCCGCTGTATAGCTCGGCGCATTTCTCCTCAAAGCGGCGAATGAGGAGCATGTCGGCCAAGCGCGCCAGGCTGCGCTGGCGGTCGGTCTCGACTACGGCTGGTCGGAGGTCGGGAGCGTTCATGGTGGATTCTCTACGAACCTTCGAGTGTTGAAATGTCTCCCTCGGGCAGACCCAGCTCCCGAGCCTTGAGCAGTCGACGAAGGATCTTGCCGCTGCGTGTCTTGGGAAGCGAGGGCACAATGGCAATTTCTTTGGGAGCCACGGCAGCCCCTAGCCGCTGCCGGCCGAAGCCAAGCAGCTCACGAACCAAGGCGGCGTCCGCGGTTTTTCCCGGCTTGAGGACGACAAAGGCTTTGATGATTTCCAGCGCCGTTGGATCCGGCTTCCCGATCACGCCGGCCTCGGCAACTGCTGGATGCTCCATGAGCACGCTTTCTACCTCGAACGGACCGATTAAATGACCAGAGGTCTTGATCACGTCGTCCTTGCGGCCGACGAACCAGTAGTAGCCATCCGCATCGCGCCGCGCCAGGTCGCCGGTCAAGTAATAGCCGCCCCCGAAGCACTTTTGGTAGCGCTCGGGCTCATTCCAATAGCCGCGAAACATCGACGGCCAGCCTGGACGCAGCGCCAGCTCGCCCTGAACGTTCGGCTCCATGATCTCGACGACCGTGCCATCGGCGCGCGGCTCGACGATGGCGGCATCGATGCCGGGGAACGCGCGACCCATCGAGCCGGGGCGCACGTCCATCGAAGCATAGTTGGCGATCATGATGCCGCCGGTCTCGGTCTGCCACCAGTTGTCGTGAAACGGCAGCCCGAAGACTTCGCGTCCCCATACGACGGCTTCAGAATTAAGCGGCTCGCCGACGCTGGCCAGAAACCGCAGTTGGCTCAAATCGTATTCTCGAGCCATCTCGGCGCCGACTCGCATCAATGTACGGATTGCCGTCGGCGCGGTGTACCAGACCGTTACCCGCTCTTGTTGAAGGATTCCATACCAGCGGCGAGCATCGAAATCGGCCTCGTCGATGATGCTGGTCACGCCGTTGGTCAGCGGCGCGATGATGCCGTAGGACGTTCCGGTCACCCACCCAGGATCTGCCGTGCACCAGAAGATGTCGTTGTCGTGCAGGTCCAGGGCTAATTTGCCCGTGATGTGGTGGCCGACTACCGCCCCGTGCACATGGATCGCTCCCTTGGGTGTCCCAGTCGTACCGCTGGTGAAGTGCAAAAGGGCCTGGTCTTCTGGGTCCGTCGGCGAAATGGTGTAATCTTCCGACGCGTCGTCAAGCAGCCGCTTCACATCGTACAGACCATGGCCACTCGGAATTGAATTCTCTTCACCGACGATGAGTACATGCTCTAAATGAGGCAGCGAATCTCGCAGCGCCGCAACTTTCCGCTCATACAGCTCCTGTGTCGTCAGCAGCACGCGACCTCGCCCAATCTGCAGGCGGGACCGAATGGGCTCGGGCCCAAACGCTGAGAACAAGGGACAGAACACGCTCCGGTGCTTCAGCGTTCCGAGTGCGGCGATGTATAGCTCCGGAATGCGTCCCGCCAACACATAGACTCGGTCACCCCCTTTGACTCCCAGTCGATCAAGCACGTTCGCAAAGCGGTTGGTGAGCTGACGGAGATTGCCATACGTGATGTCTTGGATCTGCCCCTCTTTGCCGAGCCAGCGGAGAGCCACTTTATCCCGCCGCACACCAGCCGCATGGCGGTCGATCGCTTCATGGGCGATGTTCAGGCCGCAATTGCCTGGCAAACCATCCAATTCCGCGCGGGCCGCATCCCACGAGAATCTCCGCCGCGCTTCGGCGTAGTCACCCAGGTTAGGTGCAACGCGCAGGGCGGCGGACGTTTTGACGATCGGCTCCCAAGACATCGGATTCTCGCCGCCCCTATTTTGCCGTTGTGGATTTTGGAATATGCCCGCGTGCGAGTGAGGGCGGACATCGATGAACGCAGACTGCATGCCAAGTACGTGTCCAAGCCTACCCCACTGATCGCTTTTCCCGAGCGGCTCGTCGCGCTAGATGTGCGAATTGTCTTACTGGTCGTTGTGCTCTTGACCGCACGCTCTGTGTCCCAGGCGCGCGAAAGTGCACACCTAAGTCACGAAATGGCTCGTCCGCGTAGAACTCAATGCGTCCAGCTCGGCGTGCGATGTGGGACGCAGGAATACACCGGGGCACTCGCGACTCAAAGGCATTGGCCAACCTCAACCTTCCGCAGGTCGTTATCCAGCAAGCCAAGGAGGCACA
>CAZFLF010000810.1:0-3955 GCA_964519825.1 uncultured Pirellulaceae bacterium
GGGGCAGAGCCGCCACCGCACATCGGGCGGCACAGCCGCGACGCGGAGTTTCCACCCACTCCCGTGGGTTGGATTTCTGAGTTTTCACAAGGTCCCTACCGCGTGGTATACCGACTTCACTCTTCTTTGGAGGTTACGTCGATGACGTTGAGGATTTCAAACTTGAGGGCCTTGGGTTTTTCCGTTTTTTCATTTGTCCTTGGCGCCGTGTTCATCGCGGCAACTACGCCGGCCAGCTCCCTAAACATCCAGGACGTCCGCGCGGCTGATCGCGAAGCTATTCGCGCGCACATCGACAGCATCTTCCAGGCCTTCATCAAGAAAGACGCTGCGGCGCTGCGCGCGACGCATGCGGAGAACTGGCTCGGCTATCTGGAAGGTTCACGCGAGATGATCAAGGGCGTCAATGGCTATATGGAATGGAACGACGTCGATCCGAAGAGTCCGTACGGCATGAAGAGCTACAAGATGCGGGAGTTTGACATGATCTTCAAAGGCGACGCGGCCTTTGTCTGCTTCATCGCCGACATCGAGTCGAACACGCCGAATGGTCCATTCCACCGCGCGCTGCGCATTTCGGATTTCTACACAAAGCAAAATGGTAAGTGGATCCAAAGCGGCAGCGACACGGCGCTTCATCAGGAATCGATGGAGGCGCAATTACAGGCGCCGCGGGCTTTGCCGGATCAAATGAAGAAGCGTCTGCTCGATGCACGCGAAGCCGTCTGGCGCGCTTACTTCGCCGGCGATCGCGCCACGCTCGAAAAGCTGATCCCTGAAGAGACGATTGCCATCGAGGCCGGCAATGACAACTGGTCAACCCGCCAGACAATTCTTGACGGCTCCGCGCAATTTGCGAAGAGCGGCGGCAAGCTGCTGAAGCTCGAGTTTCCCAAAACCGAAATTCAGGTCTATGGCTTCACCGCCATGGTGTACTCGACGTATACGCTCGAGCTGGAGATCGGCGGCCAGCGCACTAACCAATCCGGCCGCGTAACTGAGGTCTTCGTGCTACGCAACGGGCAATGGGTAAATCCAGGCTGGCACATGGACAGTGGAAAATAGAAGGAACGTCACCGTGGTGATGAGGTCACCACGCGGGTGAGTTCCTCGATGCTCACGCACCCTTGTCTCGGCTCATGAGGTCAGTACCACCGCGCGGTAGCGGGTGGGTTCTGTCAATGACCACTCTCAGTCATCAAAGTCTGGCAAGTCATCTCCCTGGCCGTTCAATGCATAGTCGATTGCTTTGGCAACGCTCCGCTCGTTCCAGAGTCGCCTTTGGCTACCTTTTCTGCCCACGGACTGAACGAATGAGGCCAAAGACCATCTTGCCTCAACTGCCTGGTCGCGTTTGCCTTCAGAGCGTTTAGCACAAGGCTGGCCTTACGATTCGCCGACACAACCGAATGGACGTGGTTTGTCCGCACGTTGACTGCCTGCAACCACCACTCGCGAATGTTGCATGTCTCGCGAATCGCCGTCTCGATCGATTTGCGCTGCCTCGCCTTCAGGATCAGCGGCTTGGCCTTTAGCCGTTGTTCATTGTGCTGCCGCCATTTCTCATTTTGCGGAATGTAGGGTGATCGGAAGCGGTTGTGAAAACGATCAATCGATCCTCGTTTGTCCCCGTGCAACCACGTGCCATAGGTACGAAAGGAAATGAAGTAAGCGAGCGGAGTATCGGTGTCATTCCACATGATAGGCGGTCCAAATGACACCATGCTCAAGCGCTATACAACGCCGCGTCAATGAGCAAAGGCCCAATCGCTTCCGTGTGGTGTTACTGACTTCCTTGCATGTGTGACTGGAGCACAAGACCCACCCGCTACCGCGCGGTGGTACTGACTTCATGGGACCGCGGCAGGCAGCAACGCCTATGGTGAAGTGGCACGGGCGTCCCGGCCGTGAATCACGCGCAAGATGCGCGTGCCACGCGGCCTACAACAACAATGTATCGACGCGATGCGCGTGGACCATGTTTTCGCACGGCGACCACGCGAAGATTGTGAAGCGGCCATCTTGCGATGCTACCAGGGCCAGGGCATCCCGGCAGTCGTAGACGAACTGCGCCGCCGACAGGTGCCGCGTCCCGCCGGTCTGAACGGGATGGACCACGACCGCCTGGTTGCCGACGATGGGTTCAGTAGTAATTACTTCCTCAACCGGCGTTGAATGGGCCGCGCGCCTGATCTTTGCGCCAAACGCAAACAGCTCATACTGATCGCTGATCACAGTGGCGCCATCGACCGCGGTGAGGCCCGCTACGGTGTCTACCGCACGCCGCATCGCCGTCTGCCACAAACGCTGACTTCGCTGGCCCACATCCTGCCTCATTAGATCAGTTAGTCCGGTGAAGGGCGGCACGATCGAGTAGACGATCGGATGCACAATCGACTCGCGCCAACACTCGGTACCGGCGGGGATGACCAGGAGTGAACCGCCATGGCCGTGGGAGCGCATTGACACAGCCAACTGAACGAGAAGGTTCACTGACTCGTCGCCCTGGTTCCAGGAGGCGGGCGAAGTGAAAGCGAGCAGAGAGGTGAGGAGATCCGGACAGTCAGGCAAGCTGGTGCCGTTCTCGTCTATTACCTTCACCTGTTCACCTTTGAGCACCGCGACGTTGGCAAACTTTCCAAACCCATCATTGCGGCGGTGCTTGATTACCAGCAGACCCGGTTCGACCACTTCAAGGACAAAACAGAAACTCGGAACGGCACGCGTCGCCCCCCACACGTGCAACTCATCATTTTCACTCCAGACTCCGAGGTGGATTTCAGGGCGCTCAACTGCCGGGGCCAGCTTAGTCAGAAAGTTTGTCGTGAGGGGAAGCCGGTGCTCGAAAACTATTGGCTGGTCCACCTGTTCGGGTGGCGCGAATGCGAGCGAGATTTTTGGGGACTGACCTTCCTCGCGCCGCAGACTCGCCCAAA
This sequence comes from uncultured Pirellulaceae bacterium, assembly GCA_964519825.1. Lineage (GTDB taxonomy): Bacteria > Planctomycetota > Planctomycetia > Pirellulales > Pirellulaceae > CAZFLF01. The sequence goes on from CAZFLF010000810.1 coordinate 2,937, forward strand.
AGGTGGCATCAATGATCGCCGCGATCGTGGACTCGTCGGGCTCCGGCGCCAGACCATCCTCGCCACGCTCACGTGCCGCCGCCAGCTGGCGTCGAAAGTGGTCTGCCACGGTTGGGGCCACAGCTTGTGCCGCCTGGTATGTCGGTTCGCGATGCATGCTATTGGTAGCGCGAGCTGTCATCTGTTCTGTCACAACCGGTCGGTAGCGACCTGGCGAAAACTCGGTGCCGCTCATGCTGCGGTCCCATGAAGTCAGTACCACCACGCGGTAGCGGGTGGGTCTCTTATATTGCCGATTGTCGATTTTCGATTTTCGATTGCCAATTGGTTTTTTGACGAGACAGCCAATCGGCAATTGGCAATTGGCAATCGGCAATCGGCAATGGTTCGGCCCACCCGCTACCGCGTGGTGGTACTGACCTCATGGGACCGCGACGGCGCCATCTCCCACACTCATAAACTTCGCCAGTTTCTCACGGGCCTGTTTCTGGACTTTCTTGCGGAGCAACGGAGTCCATCCTAAGACAGATCCGACCGGGCCCAGGGCCATGGTGCTCCACTTCCAAAAATCAAACGTGTCAGTATGCTTAATAATCTTCCCATCCTGAAATTCAAACTGCGCCTCGATCTTGTTATGCACCCGCCGGCCGGTGGCGGAAAAGTCATATTGCGCTTCCCAATGCGCTTTTCCGGTTCGCTCGTTTGCCTCGACACCGCTAAACGCCAGCTCAAAGTTCGTTGCCGTTGAGCACAGCATTCGCCACATCGCACCCGCCTCCGCGGCCGAAAGCTTTCTAAACGCCGGATCGGAAAACTCAACGTCGGCATGGTAACAATCCACCATCCCCCGCGCATCGAGTTTTTGAAAAGACAGGTAGAAGATTTCGATTAGCTGTTCGTTTGGGTTCATCGCCCACGTTTCCTCTCGCGCTTCCATGACCTAAAGAGTATAGCGCAGAGAGTTGAGGAACCGCTGCCAGGTGAAGGTAAATCAGAACCGGGAGCGGTAGCGACCGGGT
>CAZFLF010000811.1:0-3954 GCA_964519825.1 uncultured Pirellulaceae bacterium
GCGGATTTGCGCGACCCGTTTTCCGTCCTGAACGTTGTACACCGAAACTTCCATCGTCAGTCCAGAAACCAGTAAACGGCTGCCGTCGGGAGAGAATGTGAGTGTGGCCGCGACGCCATCTTGCAACGAAACGCGCCGTTCTTCCAATCCCTTGGCCAGATCCCATACGATCATCGTGCCATAGCCGGAACTGGCGAGTTGCCGTTCGTTCGGCGAAAAAGCCAGACCGGTCACCGGATTGGTGTGGCCCGTCAGCGGCAGCATGGGTTTGCCAGTTTGCATGTCCCAAACATAGACGCCATTGTTGTCATCCGCCGCGGCCAGGAACCGTCCCGACCGTGAGACCGCGATTTGAACTGGCGTTCCAGGACAATTGAGCGATGCGACGGGGGTGAGCGTCGCCAAGTTGTAGACGAGAAGATTGGCGGCGCCCGATTGGTTCTTGGGATACACCACACGTCGCCAGTCCTGAGACCCAGCCAGGTGTCGCGCCATACCATCCGCTTTGATTGACCCCACAGGCTGTCCATTCTGCAGACTCCAGATGCCGATGCTGTACTCTCCCGACGCATAAACCGGAATTGCCACGGTGCGGTCATCCGGCGACAACAAAAACGCATTCACATCGCCGGTGCCGGAGGTAATCTGGCCGGCCGGTTTGCCGGTCAACAACTCCCAAATGCGCACTGTGTCATCTTGCGAGCCCGACACCAGGAAACGGCCCGACCGTGCAATCGCCAGACTGCTGACGTCGCCGGTATGGCCACGAAGTTCCATTGCAACACCGGGCTCTCCGTCGAGCCAAGCAAACTTCGGCTTGCCCCGTGCCGACGGGACAGATTTCGACAAGTCCTCGATCTGTTTTTCTACGTGTAGTTTCTTAACACCCGACAGATCGGGTAACGCCAACTGATACCAGTACAGCGCGCGATTTGTGGCCCCACCCTTGCTAATGGAATCCGTCGCCGACTTAGCAAACTCCGACCAGGCGTCGGCCACGGTCGCGCGATCTGCGGCGTCGGAGGGCCGAGCCTCATCACTCCGGGCTAACAAAGTCAGCTTGCCCTCCGGGCCCTTGGCCAGTTGCCGGATACCCGTTTCCCAGTCCCCCTTGGTGAAGCACAGGTACCGGCCCAGTGTTTCATTTGCCACTGCATCATCGGGCGATTCGGCCAGCTTAGCCCGCGCGTCGCGCACGAGGTGCTCAACTTTCTTTTCCTCGGACAATCGCTTTCGCAAGTCGCTGACCTGCTTGACCAGGTCTCGGTCACCGCGCGGCGCGAGATTCGAGGCGCTCGACAGCAACGAATCAACGACTTCGAGCTCGCTTGCCCCGAGAGCGGCTTCCGCTTGGGTCAACGCCGTTTCGGCGAGTATCTTGCGGTCAGTCGAGACCTTTGCTTTCTTGTTCAGCCCGCCGAACACTTCGGCTCGCAACGTCCACTCGTCGACCTGGAATCGAGATGCCAGTTCCTCGATTGCACGGGCCGCGAGCTTCCAGTCAATTCCATCGACCGCCAGACGGCGTGCTTCGCCCAACAACGCGTACTGAATCGCCGGCTCTTGTTCAACTGCCGCTTGCGTTAGCAGCTTCTCGGCAAGAGCGGCCAATGCCAGTGGCTCCTTCGCGGCAGCAATCTCCCCCTTGAACACTTCACGGACCTTCGCGACCTCGGTTTCGTTGTTCGCCGGCGGTGTCAGCTTCTCGACCATTGGTTTGGCAGATGGCCCCTGGGGTGACGATGTAGGAGTTGTGTTGGCCGGTTGGTCGAGTCTGGCCAACTCCAACGGCGTGAGCAATTGATCCGCTGGCCGCCATAAAGCCACGCCGATCAGGTCACCGTTTGCGGTGCAAGCCACCGATAGCGATGCTGGTAGGTAGCCCGCGCCGACCTGTTCAACCGCCGCCTCTCGCAACGCATCCGGAGGCATTCCGACGAAGGGCTTCATCACGTCTTTCGCGCCCAGCCATTGCGATCCGATGAACAGCACACCGCCGTTGGCCGGGTTCGTCGTCACACCAACATCCGTTTGAATTGCATCTCGCGCCAACTGTTTCGAGGCGTAAGCTCGGTCACCAGTCCAAACAAATAAGCCGCGCCCAACGGGTGGTTTTATCCACAGATCGCAGTATTTTCTCTTTCCTCCCGTGAAGAAATATGCCAGATGGACCGCCGAACGAAACCCCTTTCGCAACATCTCCTCTTTGGGCTCCTCATAAGCTTCGGCGGCAACGCCGAGTGTAAGCATTGCCTCTCCGACCGGCGATTTCGGCCGCACCCAAACCGCGGCAAACAATTCCAGCGTTCCATCGGCTCCTCCGAACACATCCACCGGCACAAACCCTTGGTCACGTAAACGTTGGTCGGCCTGCAAGAGCGTGGAGGCATCGGTCAAGCCAACGACTCTCGATGGCAATCCGTCGCGCAACCAAATCGCCGCGACTCGCCAGTCACCCTTTGCAAGATAAGGTCGGCAGCGAGAAACTCGATATCCCTGCGTGCGCAGTACAAGGTTCGTCGCTTCAAACTGCTTCCAAAGGAGCGTCTGACAAAAGGCAAACCGAGAGTCGACCATCCCAGCTGCAGCCGAAATCGTTTCGCTAACATCGCTTGGAACCGCTGGCGCCTCCGGCAACGACGGCGGATACGCAATTTCAGTGAGGGATTCGTTAATTACCGCGATTCGGGAATTATCGGATTGCGTCGTGGGTGATACGGTTGGTAGTACCGGTATTTCGGCGGGAGTTTGAGTTGGCGGAACATTCGCGGACGTAGTTGGTGAGGGTGTCCCGGCTGACGGTGGCGTCACGGGGTTCGCCGGTTCACTTTGTGTGACGTTTGGATTTGCGTTTGGCGGAGCAATCGGGTCGGTCGCAAGATCGCCATTTAAGATGAGCCAGTAAAACGCAAACAACACACCGCCCAGCGCGATGACCGCTGCCATGGTTCCAATCAACTTCGGCTTTCTCGGCAACGAAGAAGGCTGGCGTCGACGAACGCCCGCGACGGAGGCCGCATCGAGAAGCTGTCGAAGTTCAATCGTGCGACCGGCTGGAACAAACGACGCCGATTCCGCTGTGGTTTCGGCAACGCCCGGGGGAAGTTCGGGGACCGGTCCACTTCCCGGCAAACCATCATCCGGGAGAGATCGGCTCGCCAACTGCTGCTGCAGTTGCAGGTCGTAGTCGATCTTCCGCTTTGAATTGAGCAGACAGACTTTGGCCGCCGACAACTCGTTCAGCAAGCGTTGCGACTCATTCGAGTGCCGTCCGGTCTGGAAGGAACGGACGTGTCCCATCTGGCGATCGGCAGCCCGCTCGACAACGTTCAGATTCTGCTCAAATAGTTCAATCCCCAGCAGCCGATAATGGTGCGGCGGTTGGTCTTTTGGGGGAATTCCCAGCCATTCATAGTACGGATCGAACTCATCAGCCATCGACCGACCTCACCGTCCTTCATCACCGGCGGAGTCCCCAATCTCTCGCCTTCACCCACTGTTGACGTTCGAATATAGGCCCGGCGCTCCATCCCCGCCACTGCGTGGATCCGATTCCGGAGCACCAAGTTATCCCATCCTCCTCTCTTGGTTCAGCCGACAGGACGGCCGTCGTCCAGAGAAATTGGCAAAAAAATGGTTTGTAGAAAGATGACAGCACGGATTGCCCGCCGCAATGCAACTTTTTACCTCTAATTTTTTTATCCCTCTACAGGGGATACCGATGGTTGGGTGAAGCCATTTGGCTTCGCGAAGTCAGCTAACTTAGCCGAATCAACTAAAGCAGTTAAGTCGCGCGTCTCGGGATGCTCTTGTTCCGGTTTTAGTCTTTCCGGTACTATCCCGCTCCCCGTTACGCCATTCGGCCCCGCTCGCCGCACGCACCTGCGTGGTGACCTTGCAACTGATTCCGGCCGGCGAATTCGCAGTGCCGACGCGGCGGGGCGGACAGACTTC
>CAZFLF010000812.1:0-3953 GCA_964519825.1 uncultured Pirellulaceae bacterium
TTGATCGAGCAAACCGGCGGCGCTCAGCATCGCGTCGCGGAGAGGTTCCGCATCGACTCGCCGCAGACGTTGCCGCCATAGTAACCGGTTGTCGGGATCGACCTGCCTGGCTTGAGCATGCAGTGTTTCGTCGGACGTCGGACGCTGACGATATGCGTTGGAAGTCATGATCAGCCGATGGATGTGCTTGATGCTCCAGCCGCTTTCGACAAACTCGTGGGCCAGCCAGTCGAGCAGTTGCGGATGACTCGGTGCCGAACCCAACGTGCCGAAGTCTTCTGGCGTCGAGACGATACCTTCGCCGAAGTGATGCAGCCAGATTCGATTGACCATGACGCGCGCGGTCAGCGGGTGATCGGGCTGAGTCAGCCAGCGAGCGAACGCCAGTCGCCGGCCGCTCGTCTTCGCTTCAGCCGCTGGCGGAGTCCATTGAAACGCGACCGGAGTCGTCAGCGACGACAGCACACCCGGCTCGACAGGCGGCCCCGGAGTCAGCGCGTCACCACGTCGCAAGAGCGGCGTCACGACCGGTCCTGGCAGGTCGTAGATCGCTCGCAGTTCGTCGAAGTGCCTGCGCTGCCGTTCCTGCGCCGCGATGGCCGCGTTGCGTTGATCAGCTGCGGACCGGTAGTCGGCGAAAGTCTCGGGCAGCAGCTTTTCGAGCGTCTTGTCGTCCGGTTGCAGCACAGGTTGAAACTTCTCGGCCAAGTATTTTTCGACCGGATCGCGTTGAACGGCGGCTTTGCCGATCGCCCGCTTCACGTCCTCGCGAATTACTTCGGGCACGGTCCCAAGACGCTCATCGAAGAGCTTCTGCTTGTATTGAGTCCGCAGTTCGGCCAGCTCCTTATTCAGCCGTGCGATCTCGGCATCAAGCTTGCCGTTATGTTCGTCTGCGGCCTTCTTCTGAGCCGCCGAAGCAACCAGCACGCGCCGCTCCATCTGCGGGATCCACTGACGCGGTCGGAGCGCCGCCATGAAGATCGACTGAAGTCGGTAGTACTCGACCTGCGGAATCGGATCGAACTTATGGCTGTGGCAGCGAGCACACTGCAACGTCAGCCCCATCGTTGATGACGCCACGATCTGCAGCGTGTCATTGATCGTCGGGTAGAAGTACTGCGCGTCGGCGTTCTTGATTGTCGAGAAATCGGGCCGGCTCGAATCCGGAGCACACCGCAAGTAGCCGGTCGCCGTGACCGCCTCGATAACCTCGTCGGGCAAACGATCGAGCTTTTCGTACGCGGTCCAGTAGTCCGTCAGTTCGTCGCCCGCGATTTGCTCCTGGAGGAACCGGTCATAGGGCTTGTCGCTGTTAAAGGCGCGAATCACGTAGTCGCGATAGCGGAAGGCTGTCGGCAGCGGCCGATCCTCGGAGAGCACTCCGGCCGAGTCCGCATAACCCGCGACATCCAGCCAGTGCCGACCCCAGCGTTCGCCGTAATGCGGACTGGCCAGTAGCCGGTCGATCAGCCGCTCATAGGCCAGTTCATTATGGTCCGCGAAAAACTCGCCCACTTCGTCCGGCGACGGCGGCAAGCCGATCAAGTCGAACGACGCGCGGCGCAGCAACACTTCGCGACTCGCTTCGGTTGAAAGCTTTATCCCCTTCGCTTCCAACGCCGCGATGACGAACGAGTCAATTGGGTTGGTCACTCGGTCCATATGCTGGACGGTCGGCACAGGCGGCCGAACGGGCGGACGAAACGCCCAATGGTCGCGCGATTGATCTCCCGCTTGCTCCTTGAGATCGTTGGCGTCGTCGGTCGCATCTGTTGAAATCGCGCCGTCGTTGATCCACGAACGAATGACTCCCTTCTCAGCCGCCGAGAGGGGCGGGCCTCCCTTAGGCATCTCGTTCGACGCGAGCTTCTCCCACAACAGACTCGACTCCGCCGCCGCGATCCGCATCGCCGGCCCCGACTTCCCGCCGCGCAGAATCTCGCGGCGCGACGTCAAACGCAGTCCCTCAGCCGGCTCCGTCCCCGCATGGCACTTGACGCACCGCATCTTGAGGATCGGCAGCACGTGCTCTTCGAACGCGATCTTCGGCGTGTCTTTCTTGTTGCCGTTCTGAAACACATGGTCGAGTGCCGCTTTCACGTCGAGGCGACGAAAGGTGAGTTTGCTGGCAGGGTCTTCCACCACCGCGCCGGTCCTTTGCATGATCGCCAGCATCGCCTCGGGCAGGTTGGGGGCATCCCGCTTCCAATCGTAACCCGTCTTTTCAATTGCCTCGCGCAATAAGATCGCCGCTCCGCAAGCGATCGCATTTGACGATGATGTGGCCGCGGCTGGAACCAGCAGGTCGACCTTGGCATGCCGATCAAGGTATACCTCGTCCTTGTCCGGCCGTACGGCACCGATGGCAAAAGTGAAAGGCTGGCAAGCGGGCCACGAAATCCCGTTCGTGAAACTGTGATTGCCGGACGGCGCACTGACCCAGATTCCCAGTTCGCGAAGCTTTGTAAGTTTGGCGTCAATCTCGGAGGGAACCGGTTCACCATGTTCCAGATCGTCGACCGGGGCCAGGTTGACGGTCGTGATGAGGAATTCCTTGTGATGGTCGATCACCCACTGCAGTCCGGCCGCCAGCGTCTTGCTGTCTGTGACGTTGCAGTGGCAGCATTCGAGAGCGCGGATGACCGCTATCCGATCGTTGAACGCGACTCCCAGCTTCCCCTTGTAATTCACTGACGAAGGAATGCCGATCGTGGAACCGTGATACCCTTTTCCCTCATGTTTGGGATCGTTATCGCCGTCGACGCTGTCGTACGAAACGAGAACCTTGGGGACATCACCATCCGACTGCGACCATTCCGGCATCGATAACGTGCAACCGTCATCAACCAGCGCCAACGTCTGACCTTTGCCGAACGAGAGCTTGCCGCGATATGCCTCCCAGGCATCGGTCACCCGCGCATGTTTGAACGCGGGCGGATCCGCAGGCTCTCCGGCAGCCGCTGGTTGGCCGGCCAACACAATCGCTACGATGATTCCGCATTGCAGTCGCATTAAGCTTTCCTACAGTCGCTGTAAGCGATTCCTGACCGGTACTATAGCGAAGATCGCGACCTCCACATCATAGAAGGCCGGCACGTGCAATTCGTGGCCGACGTGACGCAGCCACAGAGCCTCCGTGTCCTTGACACGGAATACGAGCTGTTGCGCTGATTCAACCGTCGGGGTTGTCCAGGAGCTGTTGCAGTCGGGCCGCCAGTTCCGGCGGCAGGCGCGCCGGCCAGGTCGCGTCCACCAAGCCGACCCCGATCATGTCGCGCAAGTGGGTCCGGTCTTTGTCACGATTCGAGTTGAGCTTCATTTGCACCAGCGCATCCAATGACACAACCTGGAACTGCGCGGCCGGCTCGGAGTCAGCGACGTCGGGGGTGGGGGTCGGGTGGTCTGCTCGCACTTTTTCCGCGGCGAAAAGAACGTGGACCGCGTCTTGGGGTCGACCGCTGGGGCCGTCAAGAAACACTTCGATATCGAGGATCGTGCAATGCACGAACCCGGCCGATTCTAGCGCCGTTTTTGCGGGACCGAGGTCTGCCCGGCGGATCAGAATATCGACGTCTCGCGTGTTGCGGACGGCAGCCTCCTCGACGCGACCGACCCACTCGGCGACCGCGTTCCCGCCGACGACCGCGTACGACACTCCGGATTGCGCAAGAGCCTTGGTCGCCCGCCGTAGTCGATCTCTGACCTTCTCCACCGCGAGAGCCGTCCTTTCCCATCCGAACGGTGCGACTGCCAAGTCTGCCATAATTTGCGCTCCAAAACCTTGGGTAATCGTACTCGAAAACGGCAAAATTGCGACCGGCAAATCTCCGGAAAACTGCCCTGGGAAGGGACCGTGTTCGAGTCGCGAGGCTCGCTTAGCAATCTTCCGGCTCTGGCCCAATGGCACTTACTTTGTTACTGGACGAGTGAGCGGTACGGCGCTAGCCGCC
>CAZFLF010000813.1:0-3953 GCA_964519825.1 uncultured Pirellulaceae bacterium
CCCTGTCGTGGTTCATGAGCTCAGCGAAGAGTGATAAGTTTCGGAGACGCAAAAACCCGCCGGCTGACCGGCGGGTTTTTGGGAAAAGGGGTTGAGGTCGCGTCGCGTTACACCGCTTTAGGGAGCTCGGTGTCGAGCTCGACCGGGTGCGGGTGGTTGCGTTTCACGCGTTGCAATTGATGGCGTCGGCTGAGCATGCGATCGAGTTTGTCGACCAGCAGCGCCGTGATTTGCTGGCACGATTCGGCATCACTGGGGAGATGGTGTTTCAACGGGTCGCCAACTTGAGTGGCGGCGAGCGCAATCGGGTCGCTCTCGCGCGACTCGCCGCCCTCGATGCGAATGTGCTCATCCTCGACGAGCCGACGAACCATCTCGACCTGTGGGCTCGCGGCGCGCTGGAGCAGGCGCTGCACGAATTCAACGGTACCGTGCTCTTCGTCAGCCACGATCGGTACTTTCTCAACCGAGTCGCGGACCATTTGCTGGTCGTCGAGCCCGGGCGGTTCCGAGTGATCGAAGGTAATTACGATACGTATGCCCATTTGGTGCGACAGGGATTAGCCGCCGACCATCGGACGGGACGAGTCGAGTCTGTGGCGGTCAAAGCAGGATCGGGGGCAGACAAGCCGGCAGCCTCCGAAGACAAGCCCGCTCGGCGCAAGCGGAAGTTCTCGTACCGTAAAGCTCCGGAAATCGAAGCGGAGATTCATGAGCGCGAAGAACGTGTCGCCACACTCCATTTGACGTTGGCCACACCCGAGGTGCTGCGCGACGGCTCCCGGGTGCGCCAAATCAAAATCGAACTGGACGACCAGCAGCAAGCCCTCGCGCGTTTGTACGAGCATTGGGAAGAAGCGGTCGAACTCAATTCGTAAGTAGTCCGGCAGTTACTGAGTCATGTTGGGCTTTCAGAACCCGACATAAATCCCGAATCCGCCGCCACCGTAGCTGCGGCAACTCGAACCGTAGCTCGGAATTCCGTAGAAACCCTGGTTGTAATAAGCGCCGTAGGGGCGATAGACCTGGTAGTGCACCCCATGGCCGTGATTGCCGCCATGACCGTGGTGCCCGCTATGACCGTAATGGCCGCTATGACCATAGTGACCGCCGCGAGGGTAATGGCTGCTATGCCCGTGCCCGCTGTTGCCACGATAGCTTCCACGGGAGCCGTGATCGGCTTTCGCCGAATCGACTGCTAACAACATTAAGCAGGAGGCCGCCAGCCCCAACCAAAACTTCTTCATCTTGATCGCCTTTCATGCGGGAGGAACCGGATTCACCGAAGACATCTTGCGGTGGTCCAGGCTATTTCAATGCATCGTGCGTGCCGATGCTCGCTAGCACGACAAATCCAGCGGTTTGAGCCGTATCGGTTGAAATCGCGCCGCAAAACTCGTCGTCAATCCGATGGCACCGTTGACCTCAGTTTGATCCCAGCCGAGAAATGTTTGCTAAACCATTCCAGCGCTGGTTCAATGCTGAAGCACGCTTCTCCAAGAGGAAAGACATGGCAGCCAAACGAGGTCCGATGTTGTTGCGAATGTTGCTAAGCGTCTGTGTCATTGAATCGGAAAAAGCAGCTGACGAATTGTTGGCGGTGAAGTGATGTTATCGCGGCGCGAGCTTTTTCACTGGGCAACGACCGGAATTGGCGGAACGGCGCTGTTGTCGTTGTTATTGCGCGATGGAACGATTCAAGCGGCGCCTGCTCCCGGGGATGCCTCCGACCCGCCGCCACATCATCCCGCCAAGGCGAAGCGAGTCATTCACGTAGTTGCCTGCGGAGGCGTCAGCCAGGTCGATACGTTCGACTACAAACCGGAGCTGGCTCGGTACCACGGGAAGTCGCTGACAAGCGATGAAAAACCGGATGTCTTTTTCGGGCAAGTCGGGTTACTGCGGAAGAGCGATTGGGAATTCAAGCAGCGCGGGCAGAGCGGACTGTGGGTTTCCGAGTTATTCCCGCACCTCGCTCAGATCGCTGACGAGCTGACCGTAATCCGTTCGATGTATGCCGAGACATCCAATCACACTCCGGCCACGTTTCAGGAAAGCACCGGTTTTCGTCTGAATGGATTCCCCGTGCTCGGTTCCTGGTTGTCTCATGGGCTTGGAGCGGAGACCGACGACTTGCCGGCGCATGTTGTGATTCCGGATGCTCGGGGAGTGCCGGCGGGAGGTTCGATCAATTGGACCAATGGTTTCTTATCCGCGCGGCACCAGGGCGTCGTCATTCGCAGTCAAGGGACTCCGATCGACGACATCTTTCCGGCCCGCGAGATTCCTGCGGATCACGAGCGGGCGTCGTCCGAGTTGCTTGCAGCGCTGAACCGAAAACATTTGAAGGAGCGTGGGGACGATGTGTTGGCTGCCCGGATTCGCAGTTATGAGTTAGCGGCCAAGATGCAGCGAGTTGTGCCGCAGGTCACCGACTTGAACCGTGAGACGGCCGAACTGCGCCAGCGGTATGGAGTCGACGAGCCGAACACCAACGACTTTGGCCGCGCGTGTTTGCTCGCCCGGCGGTTGCTTGAATCGGGAGTCCGATTCGTACAACTCTTTTCCGGTGGCGCGTTCGGTTCGCCGCGGATCAATTGGGACGGACACGAGAATATGAAGCAGAACCACGGCCAGGAGGCATTGCGCATCGACAAGCCGCTAGCTGGATTGATCCGTGACCTGCGACAGCGCGGCATGCTGGAGGACACACTCGTCTTGTTTACCAGCGAGTTTGGCCGAACTCCCTTCGCGCAATCCAAAGCGGACGTGTTGGGAGAAGGACGAGATCATAATCAGTACGGGTTCTCTGTCTGGCTGGCGGGCGCTGGGTTGAAAAACGGGCTGGCGTACGGAGCGACCGACGAGATCGGGATGAAGGCCGTCGAGAATTTGGTCCACTGGCACGACTTCCACGCCACGCTGCTGCATCTTCTTGGAATCGATCACGAGCGTCTAACGTACTATCACAATGGCATTGGCCGACGGTTGACTGACGTCAGCGGCCGCATCGTGCGCGAGATTCTGGCGTAGCGAAAGGGTCGAGAGCGGAGAGCGGAGGGCAAAGAACCAGAAGATAACCCCAGCACATGTTTGTCTGGCTCTTAGCCCTCCGCTCTAAGCCTTCGACTCTTAACTGTCTGGCTCTCAGCCCTCCGCTCTAAGCCTTCGACTCTTAACTGTCTGGCTCTCAGCCCTCCGCTCTCCGCTCTCGACCCTTACGGCAGCGCTCTTGTCCAATTCTGCCTGTCGTAACTATGTTGTAAGTTTCCACTGACGTATCCCTCAGCAAGGAAGCCCCCTACATGGCGCTGGCCAAGAAGTGCATTAGCTCATTTGACCCCCAAACTCGATCGAAGGGTCAAGCATATTATTCGTCCGGTATGGTCCGGGACCTGGCCATCGCCGACCAACTGATCACCGCGAACGTTCGGGGTTCGCAGGCCAACGACTATGCGGTAGAGCTGGATTTGAGCGATCCGTCGGCCAGGGAAATCGTGGGCCGCTGTTCCTGCCCTCATTACCAGGATGGGTTCCTCTGCAAGCACATTTGGGCGGTATTGTTGGCCAACGACAACAACAGGGAAGCCGTTACTTCCCCGCGCAATTCAGTCACTTTGTTGCACGGCTTGACTGACAGCGGGCCAAATGGACTCGACGACGATGACAACGACGAGCACGACGAATATGGCGAAACGGACGCGGCTTCGATTCTTAGAATGCTCCCGCCGCATTTGAAATCGGTGCTCGGAGTTAAGATTCCGTCGAATTCCGGCAAGCCAAAATCCCGACCGAATTGGCGAAAGCAATTCGCTGCAATTTCCTCCGACACTCAAGATGAACGCTCCGTAGGCAACCATGGCTCCCGCCCGACGTCCAAGCAGCGCCAAATCTGGTTTTTGCTGAACGTCGCCGCTTCCCAGACCAAGAAAACCATGCTGGCGGTTGAGTTT
>CAZFLF010000814.1:0-3944 GCA_964519825.1 uncultured Pirellulaceae bacterium
TCGATGTCGTCCACGATCCGGATTCCATGCTGTGCGCAGAAGTCCACGACATTCTCGTTCCGGAAGTGGCGATCGCGAGTGCAGATTACCTGTGCCTGTCCGGCGATGGCGGCGTTGTCATCCGGATCGGCAGCCGGAGCAAGTTCTTCGCACTCTTCCAGGCTGACGGCCACGCCGTCCGGGTGCATGAGCAGATGATTCTCAGCCAAGAACCGCGCGAACAACATCCGATGCCATAACTCGTAGGCAAGCTCCTGGGTCAGTTGGTCGATGGATTGCGACTTGTCGGCGTTCCGCACGTCGCCGACCTGACGCCCCCGCGCGCGCAGCCGATTCCGCAGTTCCTTCTCCTTGGGACCGAAGTGCGTAAACGGTTCCGCCACATCCACGGCGCGCTTCTGGAGCGCCGACCATGCAGCACCCTCGGCCACGTCTCGGGCCTGGATGATGACGTTCTCCAGTTGTCGTCGCAGATCGGATTCGAGGGCTGGCATCTTCAAAACCGCGAATGAAAGGGAATCCAGGTTATGGTTGGGCGAAGCCGATGCGGCGTTTCTTCTCCGGTTCCGAGGGTGGAAGCATCAGTTGGCGGATGGCCTCGAAGACGACGCGGAAATGGTCGTCGTGCTGGCCGAGTTTGCGCTCAAGGTCTTCCAGCTTACGGGCCAAGTCTTTGTGCGTGGCCAGGATTTCGCGGAGCTTGACGAAGGCGCGCATGATCGCGATGTTGACCTCGATGGCCCGGTCGCTGTGCAGAACGCTGGACAGCATGGCGACGCCTTGTTCGGTGAAGGCGAAGGGCCTTTTCCGCAGACCCATCTTGGCGGCGGGATTGGATGTCACAATTTGTGACTTCCATTTTTCCGTCTCGTCTGCGGACAATTGAAACATGAAGTCTTCGGGAAACCGCTTCAGGTTTCGCTTTACCGCCTGGTTGAGCACGCCGGTTGCCACTCCATAGAGTTCCGCCAAATCACGGTCCAGCATGACCTTATGCCCGCGAATCAGCAGAATCGCCTGCTCGATTCGTTCCGCGGGAACCGTGATTTCACTCTTTGGCATGGCTTTCTTTCCTCTACACAATCACTGGCCCATCTTTGAGCTTCTCGCGAATCTTCGCTTCCGCCGTGCCCAACCACGATTTCAGTTCGTCCTCGTTCTTGATCGTTCCGCTAGGCAAACTGACGAACTGGGCCTTCGGCTCCAGCAACTTCGCCGCCGCCGTTACCGGGAAAGGACGGGTTCAGACTTGGTTTTTTTGTTTTTTCGAGTGTGGCAACGTGCTTTCTGCTGCCCGTACCCCACAGAAACAAAAAAACCAAGTCTGACCCCATGCGCACGCACGCGCACCGTGCATCCATTCAGAGAAGGAAATGCCCGAACGATAAAACTCATGACCGATTTATTTGCTGCGCAGACAGGGCGCCCCTTACTCGTTTACGACGATTCCAACGCCGGCAGCGACATGTACATCTTTGCGGCGAGTGAAGCCTTCAGGAAGAACTATCAGCCGATGACGGAGGTGATTCGCTCGGCGTTGTCGAAGGCGACGAAGCAATAGCGGAAAGCTGTTCCAACAGGCGCCGGCGGGTCTCTTCTTGAAACCGTGGCAAGCCTTCGATGACGCTATTGCATTCGGTCACGCGCAGAATCTGCGCATGGCGCTCGGCATCATCGCGGAGCCACGGACAGGCATCTTTGAGCGCAAGACCGGTTCCAAAGTTAATTGCCATGGTAGAAGTATACCACACTCCGGCTGCTCGAAAACGTCGATTGGATGCGGGGTTGCTCGTCTATTCCTACGTTTCCCGATCTTGAGATTCTGCGACGTGTCCCCTCATTAACTCAGTTTCTAGCGGTGCAAGTGGCAACGTTCCTCCCTCGTCATGAGCGGGCATGGCGTTCCCGCGTTGGTTGTCGCGCCGCAAGGATGGGATGGAGGACGGTCGAGTTTGATATGTTTTAAGACGTAGGGCCTCTGTGTGATGTTGACGTGCAATTCGCCTTGCCGTTCCTCGACGCGGCACCGCTGCACGAATTCCATCAATTCCTGTCGATTGACGCGAATGCCTCCCGAACCTTCGCCAAATCGGTAATGAGTTAATCTTTTCGTTTCACATAGGGAGTAGACAGTCGACGGTGACATATTCAGGTACTTGGCAGTCTGTTTCACCGTGAGAAACTCCAATTCAGGAGCGGCTGGTTGGGTAGCCGAATCGTTCATAAATGCTCAAGGCGAACTCGCCAGCGGCCTGCAACAGTCTGCCTCGCGGCGTCGTTCGGCGATCGGACAGCGGCCGCAACGAAGTCGCTCGGGGTGTTGAAAAGACCAGAGTCAATCTGTTCTAGGACAAAGAGGTAAAGTCTTTCTGGCAAAGGAAGGTTTCCACGTTTGATCCCTTTGAGTAACTCCATGCGTTCTCGAAGGCGGTCGTGAAATGTCGCGCGGAATTCCTCGAGAGTTATGAATTCACCCTTGTCGACATCCTGGAGGCTCGGATACAGCTCCGATACCAGGTCCATCCGCTGTTCCACTTTGTCCATGGCGAGCAAACGAGTCTGCCAAAGGGCACCATGGATAATCGTTGTCCATATTTCGCCACTGTCGAGATCTTCCCTCGCGGCAATAAATTCGTCGACATCCTCTGGCAGGTTCACTTGAACTGACCAGGCGTCGTGTTCGGGAGACGGATAAAAATCGGGCATTGACGCGTCGTTAAGTTCTTCAACCCAAGCATCGCAGTTGCAGCCAGGCACACTGCATTCCTTACCAAGCACTCGATATCGCCTCCGAGTCGCCGGATCGATGATGACGCCGTGATACTCGAGATTGCGCGGAAAAGTGCGGTACACAATTTCCAGCGACAGCCGCTCACCTGTCCTTCGGTCGACCGGCATAAATTGGACCATGCCGGTCTCGAAGTTGAGGGGAAAACGATACTCTCCGTCCTCATTCGCTGATGTCATTTACTTGCGACTTTCGTTACTTATTTATTTCCCGTTTCAGAATGCTGGGAAATTAGTTTCACCGATAATGTATGTTCCACCGCGCGGCAAAACATCCCTTTCTGGTGTCGGACCATTTTGGCTAGTTGTGTTCGGGCAAAGCGACGGGTATCTGCACCCGAACCTTGTCACGCAACGCTGCGTCATCAACTTGCGCGCGTTGGGCAGTTCAGCCGCGTCAGCGGCACGAGCTGGGGCCAAATGGCATGGGAAGGTTGACTGCAGCGAACGATGGCGAGCGTAACCGATGACTGATTTCACCAGATATGACGAAACGCAGTGCATCGCCGTGTTCGACCGGCTCTTTCCGCAGGGATTTTCCGGCGAGGACGTGCTGAACGAGATTGCGCCAGAGGGATGGGATCGGTCGCCGTTAGCGGCTGTGTTTCATCCGTCGCTCGATCAGGTCTATGCGGAATACGTGCAGATGCAGGAGAACATGCAATCGCTACATCGCGGCCACGAAGATCGGCTGCCGACACCGGTAGCGACGCGCGATGAAATCGCTCGCGAGTTTAGCGAGACACCGATTGAAACCGAGCGCGAAGTATGTGAACTGGTCGCCAAGTGCGTATGGGACGTGTTTTCAGACAACCATGAAGTCATCGACCCCGACCAACGGGTCGTGGACCTTGGTTCGTTTCGCGCGACTGGAGGCTTCATCGCCGACTACGTCAACCGATGCCTTGGCTCTGCGAAATACGACTATATCGACTTCTACTTGGGAACCATTTGGATTGCTCAGCGAGCCGACGTGACGCCGGTGTATCGGATGCTCTTTCGGCGTCTGATCAAGTGTGACTTGGATTGGATCTATCACTTTCCCAAATTGCACATGATTGACCTGCGGCCGTTGCGTGACGCCCTAGAACACGACAAGGGGCTGGAGTGGGCCAACTACGATCCCGAGGAGGCACTTGCGAAAGTTCAGGCAGAGG
>CAZFLF010000815.1:0-3927 GCA_964519825.1 uncultured Pirellulaceae bacterium
CAATGGGGCCGTCGACAACGCCTCCGGGATCGGCGCGCTGCTCGCGATTGCTCAGGCCTATGCTCGGTCGCCGCGAACGCCCCGTTCTATTCTCTTCGTCGCGGTCGGGGCAGAAGAACAAGGACTCCTGGGCTCGGCCTACTTGGCCCAGCATCCGCCCGCACCTGCCGGATATCTCGCCGCCGTGATCAATATCGACGGCGTCAACATTCTCGGCCCCACACACGACGTGCAACTGATCGGCAGCGGCAAATCGAGCATGGACGCGATTATCCAGAGCGTCGCCACCTGGCAAAACCGGGTCGTCACACCCGATCAATTCCCCGACCGCGGTTATTACTACCGATCCGATCAGTTCAGCCTGGCCAAGATCGGCGTGCCGGGTGTGTACTTGCACTCGGGAACCAGCGTCATCGGCAAGCCCGAGGGATGGGGCAAGCAGCGGCTGGAGGAATGGACCGAAACGAAATACCACCAACCCAGTGACGAGTACAGCGACGAGTGGGACCTCGGAGGCGCGGTGGCGGACGTGCGGCTCTTGTTTTACACCGGACTCCTGGCTGCCCGGCAGCGTGAATTCCCGCATTGGAACCCGGGCGACGAGTTTGAGGCTGCGCGCCAAGCAGCCCTCAAGGGCCGAGAAAGTCCTTAACACTACCTGGAGGTGCGTTGTCATGGCTTCGCGTCGCGAGTTTGCAATGCTGGGAGTAATCATGGTCTGCAGTATTCTGTTGCCAGGGGCTGGGCAATCGGAAGACACGTCCGAAGCGGCTCGAAGTTTTGTCCGCGAGCACGAGCGGAAAATCCGCCACGTGGAGATCGAAGTAGCTCGGGCATGGTGGACGGCCAATACCACAGGCAAAGATGCGGACTTCGCCGCCAAGGAACAGGCGGAAAATCGGCTGAACGAGTCGCTCTCCGATCCACAGCGATTCGAGCAACTGAAGCAGATTCGTGCTGGCCAAATCCACGACCCGGTGTTGGCACGACAGATTCAAGTGCTGCATTTGCAGTATTTGGAAAAGCAAGTGGACCCGGCGCTTATGAAACGGATGACGGCCAAGGCAAACACGATCGAAAAAATGTTCAACGTGTTTCGAGCCCAAGTGGGGGACAAATCCCTGACTGACGGTGAAGTCCGTCAGATCCTGCAGAAGTCCAAAGACTTGCCGGAACGGCGGCAGGTGTGGGAGGCCAGCAAGCGGGTCGGCGCCACGGTCGAAAATGATCTGCGGGAGCTGTTGCTATTGAGGAACGATGCGGCAAAGCGGTTGGGCTTCGACAACTTTCACGCTCTGCAATTGCACCTGACCGAACTGAATCAGGCTCAGGTATTGAAGCTGTTCGACGAGCTGGATGAATTGACTCGCGAGCCATACGCGCGGGCCAAAACGGAAATCGATCAGCGTCTGGCGAAGGACTACGGCCTGAAACCGGCTGACCTTCGGCCGTGGCACTATCACGACCCATTCTTCCAGGAATCTCCTGCCGTCTATGACGTCGATTTAAATAGCCCGTTTGCCAACGCGGATATCTCGCGCATTTGTCGCGAGTTCTACGCAGCCATCGGGCTGCCGATTGACGACGTGCTGGAGCGGAGCGACCTCTATGAAAAACCGGGCAAGAGCCCGCACGCCTTTTGCACCGATATCGACCGCGCTGGGGACGTCCGCGTGCTGGCGAATATCCGGCCGACCGAGTATTGGATGGGAACGATGTTGCACGAATTGGGGCACTCCGTCTACAGCAGCAAAAACATTCCGGCCGAATTGCCCTTCGAATTACGCAGCGACGCCCACACGTTGGCCACGGAAGGGGTCGCGATGATGTTCGAGCGGTTCTCGAAAAGCGCGGATTGGCTGCGCGCATTCGGCGTGGAGGTTAAGGACCGAGAACAGTTCAATGCCGTCGGTGCGAGAATGCGTCGAGATCGACTGCTGATCTTTTCGCGGTGGTGCCAGGTGATGTTCCGATTTGAGTTGGAACTGTATCGCGACCCGTCCCAGGACTTGAACAAACTGTGGTGGGACCTAGTCGAAAAGTACCAGATGCTGCGGCGTCCCGACGGACGCGACGCACCGGATTACGCCAGCAAGATCCACATCGTCTCGGCACCGGTCTACTACCACAACTACCTTCTCGGCGAGTTATTCGCTTGCCAATTGCACGCCGCAATTGCGCGCGAAGTGCTGCACGAGACGGATGCGGCGAATGCGATCTACACGCGCAATCCGCACGTTGGCGAGTTCATGAAGGCCAAAGTCTTTTCCCAGGGCCGCTTGCGGAGCTGGAACGATCTGACGCGATACGCCACCGGTGAGGAATTGAATGCCAAAGCGTTCGCGGCAGAATTCAGCCACTAAAGATTGTTGATCGACAAATTAGCCATCAGCTTGCTGTTCGCCCTGTTCGCTATTACGGTGCTTCGAACCGATCGACGACATCGAGCGGTTGTCCCGTGGCGGCGGATTGCTCGGCAAGTTCCATGATGCCCACCGCACGAGCCGCTTCGTGCAATGAGATGACTGCAGGAGGGACCTTGCGCCGGATGCAATCGGCGAAGTAGGCGATCTCGTGCGCGAGGGCACCCACCGGCTTGCCGTGCTGGATCGGCCAGTAAGCGGTGTCTGGCTTCTTCAAGCCGCGAGAATCGAGAATCTCCAGTCCTGTGTTGGCGCAATCGATGAACAGCTTGCCTTCCGTACCAATGACTTCCAGTTGAGCGTCAATCACCGTCGCCACGTTCGGGGGGAGTCGCCACACCGTTTCGACAATTCCGACGGCCTCCGCCCCAAAGTGCAATATGGCACAGCCAATATCCGGATGTTGGAACTGGTCGACGCGGACGTGATGCGCATAAACGCGCGAAGGAGCGCGCCCGAGAAACCACATCATCAAGTCCGCGTCGTGAATACCGTCTCCCATCAGCGGCGAAATCTTGTCCAGCCTAATCGGCCCCGGCGCGACAGGTAAGTTTCGCTTCGCGTGCATCGAAAGGATCCGGCCAATACGTCCCTCGTCAATGGCGTTTTTGGCCAGCGTGATGCGCGGATCGAAGCGGCAAATGTGTCCAATCATTAAGAACCCACGCGATTTTTCCGCAGCCGCAATCAGCCGCCGGCACTCGTCGAGTGTGGCCGCCATCGGCTTTTCGAGCAACACGTGCTTGCCGCTTGCCAACGCGACCATAGCCACCTCGCAGTGGTCGCGCCAATGTGTGGTCACGCTCACGGCGTCAATCTCGGGAGACTCGACAAGCTGCCGGTAATCGGTGAACAAGCGTGGGCCGCTGAATTCGGCGCCGGCCGTGGCGAGCTTGTCGGCGTTGCGATTGCAGAGGGCGACGAGCTGAATTCCCGGCAGCGAGGCGGCGACTCGCGCGTGCATCAGCCCAAATCGCCCGACACCGATGACTCCCCAACGAATTGGATCCATATGGACTTGTGTCTTCCTGTCCTTCATTTTCCTGTCGGCTTTCCGGCCAAATGGCTTAACCGTGTGGCGATTTCTGCGCATCGCCCGTGTACACGTGAAAGGTCGTCAAACCTCCGGCCGTCGATAAACAGCCATTGCAGCCAATTCATGGCGCTCAGCAATACGCCACTTTGGTCGTATACGGTTACGAGTTGCCGGTCGAGCGGCGTCAGCGGTCGCAATTGTTCGTAAGCGGAAAGTCCCGCTACCCAGCCCGCCTGATCGTCTCGAACCAAACTCCCAAGCAATCGCGCAATGTCCGTCGCGATGTGATCGTCACGCAGAGCTCCAAAGTCGATCAGGCCGGTCACACGCTCATTCGTGAACAGCACGTGATCATGCCAAACGTCGCGGATGCACGGCTGCAGCGGAAGCCGATTTTGGCTCGCGCGTTCCAAGAGTTCCAGCAACCGCGGAGCAACCATCGGAAAACAGTCCTGGAATTGTTGCGCG
>CAZFLF010000816.1:0-3926 GCA_964519825.1 uncultured Pirellulaceae bacterium
GGAAGCGGTGGTCCAGTTGGCGCTCGCATCGGTCGCCCAGAAGATCGTGCAACCCGCGGTGGCGGTGAGGACCACGTCGTTGCCGGTGTCGCCCGCATAGCTGATCTGCATCAAGCCACCCGGAGTCAAAAAGGTCGTTCCTTCTGGCAGGCCGTTGAAGGTGCCGACGACCGGGTCGGTCCCGTCGTTGTTGATGATCTTGAAGGTATTGCCGGGTATAGGCAGGAAACTGCTTAGCGTCGTGACGTTCAGGGTTCCTGCCAGTGATACGACCCCGTTGACGACCAACTGATCGTACTGCGTGCAGACGGTCGTTCCGGCGAGCTCGATGTCGAGCGATCCGGTCGAGTTCTGAGTGTAGTTGCCGTTCACGGTGATACAGCCGGGCGAATTGCCCGGCGCGACGGACCCGGAACTGATGAGGCCGCCCGCAACCGTCCCGGTTCCGCCCAGCCCCGTCCCGCTCGCCACCGACACGTTGCCCGCGACCCCCGACGCGCCCAGGAACACCTTGCCGGTCCCGGCAACCGACGTTGTGCCGTCGTACGCGTTGCTCGCACTATTCAGTTGGATAAAGGCAGTCGAACTGGTAGTGGTGAGTGTCAGGCCAAAGTTCGACGCGCCATCCGTGATAGCGCCGTTGATGTTGAAAGTGCCCGGCCCGGAAAGCATGGTGATTCCGCCGCTGGGCCCACTCAGCGCGATGTTGCCGTTGACGATACTCCCAGCACGCCCCTGCACCGAGCCCGCCAGATTGATGTTCCCATTGGCAACTGCGTTATCCTGGAGCACCATCGTGCGCCCGGAGCCAACCGTGATCGGCTCGGAAATGGAAATGCCAGCGTTGACCGACAATAGGCCCGAGCCCGTAATATTCGTTCCGCTACCTGTCCCCCCGAGTGCCGCGTTGTTCGCCACGGTCAGGGTTCCGGCCTGGACGGTGGTCGAGCCTGTGTACGTGTTGGCACCCGCCAGCGTCATGGACCCAGAGCCGCTCTTGATCAGGCCGTTTGCTCCGCTGACCACGCCGGTCATCGACACATTGCCGGCGCCGGCCGAAATCGTGACGGTTGTTCCGAGCGTCACAGGGTCGGAAAAGGTCTGGTTGCCAGTCGTTGTGACACTGGCCGCGTTCATGGCGGTTGAACCGGCCGCGTCGGTCGTCAACGTAGTTAAGGGTGCAGTTCCGCCGATCGCGCCGCCGAAGGTCGTCGTGCCGCTGCCGTTGACCGTCAGTCCGAACGAGCCGTTAATCGTGCTGGCGAAGTTAACGCTCGCACCGCTAATCGTCACCGTCGCGCCCAATGTCGCAGCATCGTGGTAGACCTGGGCGCCGGTTGACGTGACGTTCGCGCTGAGCGTCATTGGTTCGTGCGTGTGCAGACTTTCGACGGTCGCGATGGTGTTGACCACAATCGTGTTTGTGCCGGGTTGATCGATGACGACAGAATCCACGTTTGTCGGCACGGCCCCGCCGCTCCAGTTGTTCGCATTTCCCCAATTCGTACCGTCGCCATCGCCATCTTGGTTGCCATCCCAGTACACATCGGCCCATGTGCCGACGAGATATTGGTCGCCCGGAAGGCCGTAGGTGAGCGTGATCTCGGGCGAGCCACCGCCATTGGTGTCGAGGTTCCAGGTAGACGGTGACGTGTCTTCGTCAACCACGCCAATGTTGTCGTTACCAGAATTGTCCCAATCACCGACGATCGGGCGGTCATTGGCAGCGCCGTAGTTATTGATCGTGAGGTCAAGATCGGCCACGGTGGCCGTGTTGTTGGGGTACGGGGTCGCACCACTATCAGCGTAGTGGGTGTACCAATCAAACAAGGAACCGTCATTTCGCACGGCCAACACGTCGCCGCCGCCGATACCGTTCATGTCACCAATTCTTGGAATATCGGATGACAGGCCAAAGCTGAACGTGGCATCGACACCGACCGTCGAGTCATTTGTCGGAAACGGCGTGTTGCCAGGTACGGCGTAATGCACGTACCACTCGATACTATTAGCACCAACATTGGGGCGTGCCACGACCGCGTCGTCGTATCCATCGCCGTTCAGATCACCGGTCAGAGGCGTGTCGCCCGCCAGTCCGAACCGGAACCGATACTCGTCCGTTGTGTCGCGGTCGGTGTCGAGCAGCCACTGTTTGGCCCCCGCGATATTTCGCACACTTCCGGCCGTGTCGTATCCCAACGCCGACCAATTTCCGGCCAACGCCACGTCCGTCGCGCTGTTCCCAAACAAGAAGGAGATTTCCTCCGTCGCGTCGCGCGGCGCAACAAGCGTGTCCGTATCGAGGTAATGTCGCAAAAGCGGGCTAGGATTTATCTCCGGGCGCACCGCGGCGATGTTCGTCGCCAACACGCGGCGGTCTTCCAGCTGCTCGATTTGAAAAGGAGCCGTCCGCAGAAAGTCGCGGCGTAATGCCCGGCGTCGAAATCCGAGCCGGCGAGATTTGGACCAACCACCCAATAGATGGCGAAGGCGGCCAAGAAACATGTGTGTACCTCGGAAATTGCCAGGGAAGTTCAGGTCGATGTTCGTTGCGCCGGAGACCCGAATCCATGGATATCTGGCGATGAAAAGCTAAACCGCAATGACGGCGTACAGAAACGCCGCGCTAATCAGGCTGCGAGGGCCACGGAGGTTCTGTGGATAGCTGGCGTGCCTGTGTCGCACGCAACGAACCCACTTGTGAGCGATGGTCGCCAAGCCGCCGTCGCTGTAGTTTTGAGTTGTCGACAAGAAACGAGCGCAGAAGATCTCGGGGAAGACTCGGCATGGCGGGTCCTTTGGCAATAACTGCAGCGTGCGCTGCATGAACATCAATCTGCCCGCCAACACATTAGTATTTGCCGCGTATCGCCGTCTTGCCTGAAAGAGCTTGCTTAGAATCGAGCGCTGCCATCGCCATCTTTAGCGGAGGCACTTTCACCCAGGTCGTCGGATACGCTCAGGCCAATGTGTTGATGTCGATGTTGGAAACTGTGGAACACCTCGGAGGGATTCGGGAAGATCAAATTGATCCTGCGGCAGGGAGGAATAGACTACGCGCAACGCCTAACCGTTGCAAACGTATTTCAGCCAGAATTCCTTACCATCGAAACTTAAGTTGTTTTATCCGAATTTGTTACGTCGCGAAAAGAAATGCGGGCTGCCGCAAATTCTGCTGCGCCATGGAAATGGAGATGGTGAACAGCCGTGAGATTGTCGGCCTCGCAGTGAATGACGTTAAGACCGACTGAACGAGCGTTCCGCAGCGAATGTAGCTGTCCATTCTGTGACGCAAATCGCTTAAATCAAGACCAATTTATTCACCGCATTTTTCCCAGAGTGCCGCGAGACTGGTCTTGATTCCGGCCGTATGCCGGCAAATCGTCACAAAATGGACAGCTACCAGCGAATTAGCCGAATGGGCTTGTCAAAGAGATGATTCCGTAACAATCAGATCACGATACCAAAGACCATTCACCCGCGTTGTCGTCCGATGCGCCCGAGCACGGTTTCCAGGGTTTGACGCAGCACCAACCCGCTCTTCCGCAAACCCTGAACTTCCTTGGGCCAAAGTTCCAATTGCAGCCGATCAACAACCCCCAAGCGGCCCACGACGGTGGGGACAGACAATGCCACGTCCCGAATGTCGTAGCAGCCGGATTGAACGCTGGAGACCGGCAGAATGCGGCGCTGATCCAGCGCGATCGAGTGGATCACGTCGCGGATGGCGATTCCGACCGCGAAACCGGCGCCTCCCTTCTTCTTGATCACTTCTGCGCCCGAACCCTTGGTGCGTGTGAAGAGCTCGTCAGCAGTTTTCGGCGACCAACCCGGGAATTTTTCGAGCGGCAAACCTCCGATCGCGGCACTCGACCAGATCGGCACCATGCTGTCGCCATGCTCACCCAAGATCAAGGCGTTCACCT
>CAZFLF010000817.1:0-3914 GCA_964519825.1 uncultured Pirellulaceae bacterium
CTATACGGTTCCCGCCGCGGCTACTAATTTGTCGGGAGCGCTCATTCTCGACGGGTTGGGCAATTCCAACGCGCTATGGGTTTTTAAGTTTCCGAGCACGCTCATCACCTCGACCATCTCGACAGTTTCCGTGACAAATGTAGGTAGCGGTGCAGGTGTCGGGCTGTATTGGAGTGTCGGCAGCGCCGCGACGCTCAACGGCCCTTCGTTCGCAGGAAATGTCCTCGCGCAAACCCTCATCAGCAGTGACGGCAATCTAACAATTGATTGCGGCAGACTCTTGTCGGCCACGACACAAGTGACGTTGATTCAGGACAGTATCTCCATTGAATGTGACGTTCTCGGCGTCGGGTTGGGAAGCGGCGGCTTTAACCAAGGTGTCGCGGTCGCTGCGGTTCCTGAGCCCTGCACGTTTCTGATTTTCGGCTCCGGCCTGGTGGGACTGTTTTGCTTTAGAAAAAGGTTCCTTTCCGCGGCTTGACAATTGACGGGCGGTGCCCATGCTCGGGCAACGACGCTCCTGGTGCCGGACAGCACCGGATCAAGAAGCCTCAACCACAAGTGGGTTGGGGCTTCTTGTATTTTCCGACTCACGACTCTCAAGTTGTCCTCCGCATCACATCTGCCCGCCGCGATACGATTCCGGGATGAGCGAACGCAACCTTCGAGACGGTAGCTTCATGCAACGGTGACACGGCAGCGACATCGAAAGAAAGGTCGGCACTTTCGTCAGCCGGGCGAATTTGCTCGCCAATATCGCATGCTGTAAAATTGCGTATCGGAGGTCGTGAGCCCTTTACAATCCATCTTGCTCAGCGTCGATTCACCGTGAAACGTATTGACCCTTACCTCGCAATTGGTATCGTTCCGGCGCTCATCGTCGGAGTATTGTTCGAGGTCTTTCTCGGTCATCGTCACGACTACACCGGGCACTTTGCGGCGGGCTACGGCGGAACTTTGGGAGCCGTAATGGTTTGGCTAAAGAGCATGTCCGAGCCACAATTCGGACGCTTTGGCACCCTCAGTATCATTCCAATCTGCCTGGCATGTATCGTTCTCGGAGCATTTATGGAGGCGACCGCTTTCCGAATCGCCAAGTTTGACGAGATCGACTTTTTCAACCAGAGTCTGGGTGCCGTGCTCGCGGCCCTCGCAGCAACTGCACACGTAGGAATCCCTAAGCTCCCCGATCAAGTATTTGACAGCGGTCTGATTGTTGGCATCGTGTTCTTGTCAGCGGGGTGCTGCTTTGCGGTGGCATAAACTAGGTACTGACGCATTCTTGCTCTTGCTTGCGATTCTGTTTGTGACTGGCAACCTGTGGGTCGCTGCGGCCAGATCAACGATACCGTGGCACCTAGATGACCGAATCGCTAAGAAGCAAATCCGCAGGGAGAAGCATCCCGGCAAAGATGACGTTCACTTTCTCTATTTGGCATCGGGAATCACGCTCCACGTCGACGCAAGAGTGTACGACGCAGTTCTTGCGGGCGAATCTCTACGAAAAAAAGCGTGGTCGCGCGAGCTGTACCACAATGATCATGTCACGCAACTGACGTGGTCTTCGGATTTGTACGGGATGGCGCGAGCGATGCCAGCAATCTTCGTTGTAATGCTTATCACGGCGCTGATTGCACCCATCGCGAGTAGGCGAACTTTGTGCAAAGCGAACTGATGAGTCACCGGAGTCGACAGTCTTTCAGGACTTGAAAAGACGGGGAGCAGCGGGTTATAGATTGAGGGTAAAAGATAAGAGGCCAGAAACAAACCGAATGAGCCAACCAGAACGCTCATGGACAATTCGTCATGAATCATTGCTGTCAGGAACTACGAGCCGACAGATCGGCATCGAAGACAATTTTTGTAAGTGCGGTGCTCGCCGCAAGCGTTTTGTTGACCGCCAGTCATGCGTGCGGAGACGACAAGGACCTCACAGCGCAAGCCGCGTCTGAACGATTCAATGCCATTGCGGACCGCGAAGCTCGTGGTTTTCAGATTTCATACACGGACGACACCGGGAATCCGTTTGAGCTCTCACCGCAGCCGCTTTTGGTATGGACCAATCCGGTCTCTGGCTCGATCCGTGGTCGAGTCTACCTCTGGACGCATCAGGGAATTCCCCAGCTCGTTGCCTCCATTTACAAATACGACGAACAAACTCACGTCTCGTCGGAATGTCATGCGTTAGCCCGCCGACCAATCGCCGGCAAGAGCGGTAGCGGAGAAGCGTGGAAGGTTGACGCTGCGTCTGTCGAATTCAAAACCGTTCCAAACGCCGGCTTACCGAGCGCTACGCGACCCGGGCGACTCGCTCAGATGCGCGACATCGCCAGGCGATTCACCGCCTCGCGGACCGATCCAGACAAAAGTCGCTGGAACCTTCGACTCCTCGCGCAGCCTCTGTACCGCTACCCGGACGCGAACACTAACCGCGCGGATGGAGCACTATTCGGGTTCGTTCAGGGAACGAATCCCGATGTCATTTTGGTGATCGAAGCTGGTACCACGAACGGCGAATCGGAATGGAAATATTGTCTGGCTCGAATGCACCGCTATGAACTCAACGTCGATCTCGATCTCGACCGCGCACCCGTTCACCAATTTCGAGTACTTTCGAGTCAGGAAATCATCGACAAGCTCGAACCGTATACCGTATTTCGAACACAATTGTCCAATCCGGGGGATTAGGAGAGTGACCTCCGCCTCCATCATTGCGACTTACAGAGCATGGCTGAGAGTTTGTCCGCCAGGCAGTCCGCCTCCGCATCGCACGCGGCCTTAGCAGCTGCGGCATTCGCGACGTTTTTGCTGTTTCCGTCGCTTGGGATCGTGCAGAAGTATTTTGGGACGAACACCGCACTGGTGTATATCGAAGGAACCGCGGGACACCGACCTTCTGTAGCAATGACAAAAGAACGCTTGCAGTGCATGTCCTGTCCTTTTCTTCGAACTTCGCCAGTTGCCGTACGTTGAGTCCGCCGAGTTTTCTGATCTCGTACCGACGGGCGGAAATCATCCTCGTTAGCAAGCCGGCAGGACGGCTGCACGAGGCCGCATTTCGATCCGCGCGCGCTCTGTTGACGATCAAACTGGCGCCGCCACCGCCACCAAATACTTCATGGTCAGGCCAGCGTCGAAACATTTCACTTGGTTTTGACCTGTCAGGTGGCGGCACAAGCTTTGCTTTGCGTTAACGCGATTCGCATATGCCCCCTTACCAAAAGGAACATGTTTATGAGATGCCTTGCAACCATCGCGCTTATCGTTCTGGGCCTCAGCGGCTGCAGTCGACCGGCGGCTACCGAGTCAACCGCTGTGAATCCCGACAATACGGGCGTCAACATACGAGACCGCGACGCGAATGTGAAAACGCCCATCGACCAAAACGAGAATAAGACCGACGTCGACATTACGGCGAATATCCGTAAGCAGGTCGTAGACACAAAGATGTCGGTAAACGCTCAGAACGTCAAAATCATTACACAAGACGGCAAAGTCACGCTCCGGGGACCGGTGAAGTCGGCCGATGAGAAGAAGCGAATCGAAGACATCGCTCGCACCGTTGCGGGCGCAGACAACGTGGTCAGTCAGTTGGAAGTCGAATAGTAACCCTAATCTCGAGAACAGTATTAAGGAGTCAAGCAATGGCTACTGCCGTTTTTTGTACCGTGAAAACATCCGATCAAGCGACGCAAGTCGTGGATCAATTAAAGGCCGCAGGCTTCACGGGCAACGATATATCCGCGCTAATGCCCGACAAGTCGGGTACGAAAGGTTTTGCGGTCGACAATCAGACGAAAGCACCTGAGGGTGCCGCAACCGGCGCTGGCACAGGTGCGCTTTTGGGCGGCGGGCTCGGTTGGCTGGCCGGGATCGGCGCACTGGCCATCCCGGGCCTCGGGCCACTGATTGCG
>CAZFLF010000818.1:0-3900 GCA_964519825.1 uncultured Pirellulaceae bacterium
AACTCGCCGGCTGCGTCCGGCACGCAAGCCCCGTCTCCTTTGGAAGAAGTCGCTTCGACGCAGCATTTGGTGTTTCAGAAGCTGCACCGCGAAATACTCGCCGAGGAGCAGAAAGCGAAACAACTGACGGGCAGCGATCCGAAGGGAGCGCTCGAGAAAATGCAGGCGCTCCGCAGTCGAGTCAACGAGGCCGAACTCGATTCCGCCGGCAAAAAGCAACTCTTGACGTTCGTTGACCGGAGCATCACGGGACTGGAAGCCTACATCGAACAGAACCGCAGTGAGATCGATCTCAACGCCAAGAATAAGGGGATTCTGAACGAGGTCGAGGGGGAGCGGCTGCATAGATTCGAAACCGACGACAAGATCGCTGAGTTGATCAACCAGTACAACACCCTGGTGGATGAGGAACGCTTTCCCGAAGCCGAGGTCATCGCTAAGCAAGTTCGGGCTCTCGCGCCGGAGAATCCGATCGCCCGTACGCTGATCACCAAGAGCACCCTCCATGCACGGCTTGCCCAGCAGGACGAAATCCGTAGCCAGAAGGAACAGGGTGTTTACGACGCGTTCACAAGGGTCGAAGAGGCTTCGAAACCGTTTAATGATGCCAACATCATGGAATTCGGGCCGATCAAAGATTGGAAGGATATGACCAAAACGCGAGGGGATCGCCAGCGCGAGGGCTCGCGTCGCCTTTCACCGGCAGAGATTGAGATTCAAAAATCACTGAGCAAGCAAATCGACGTGCGATTCACCAACCGGCCGCTGAGCGAGGTTGTGGACACACTCGGCAGCCTCGCCGGCATCAACATCGTTCTCGATCCGGCTGGCTTGGCCGCCGAAGGAGTGACTGAAAGTGAGCCAGTCACGCTCAACTTAACACAACCGATTATGCTGAAGAGCGCGCTGAAATTGATCCTCGAACGATTCAAGCTTGGCTTTGATGTCCGCAATGAAGTACTCATTATCACCAGCGAGCAGATGAAGGACCGGAATACGTACCCCAAGACGTACTACGTGGCGGACCTGGTCGTGCCGATTCCAAACTTCGTTCCAGGTTATGACATGGGTCTGCCCGCGGCGATTCGCGAAGCGCATCAGGCGCTGGGATACGGCAATATGATGAACCAAGGTGCCACACCTGTGGCGTTCGCCCAAAACTCGTCGAATCCTCAAGCTGGTACCAATGCTAACATCCTGGGGCAATACGCCGCGAACTCCAAAGAAGGGCTCGGAGCCCGTCCAACCAATCCGAGTGGGCTGGCACCGGGAAGCATGGGTGGAGCGGCACTCGCCGACTTCGATACCCTGATCGAGTTGATCCAGCAGACCATTGCTCCGGATAGTTGGGCCGACGCCGGAGGCAGCGGAGCCATCGAGTCGTTCCCGACCAACTTGAGCTTGGTCATCAGCCAAACCCAAGATGTCCACGATCAGATCACCGATCTGTTGGAACAACTCCGTCGTCTCCAGGACTTGCAAGTGGCGATCGAGGTCCGGTTCATCCGTTTGACAGACAACTTCTTTGAGCGTATCGGCGTCGACTTCGACGTGAAGATCGACGACAACGTGCTGCAACTGCGGCGCGACGATGAAGGCCCCTCGCAGGCCATCGGTGTCGATTCGGCCGGCCAGCCGACGCCCGACCTGGATATCCCGTTTTTCACGGGTACTGGCCCCAATTCGGGCAGCTTTGGCTTGGCAGTTCCAGCGTTTGGTGGGTTCGGCGCCAACGGTCCCGGAAACGCGTTCAACTTCGGCGTGGCTATCCTAAGCGACATTGAAACGTTCTTCCTGCTGCAAGCCGCCACAGGCGACAACCGTAGCAATGTGCTGCAGGCACCCAAAGTGACCTTGTTTAACGGCCAGGCGGCGTCGGTTGCCGACACATCGCAGCGTCCCTTCGTGACCAGCCTGATTCCGGTCGTCGGCGACTTTGCGGCGGCCCACCAGCCTGTGATTACCGTGTTGAACGAAGGGACTCAACTTGGCGTGCAAGCGGTCGTCTCCTCCGATCGCCGCTTCGTCCGACTGACGTTGGTACCGTTCTTCAGCCAGATCGGGGACGTGCAAGAGTTCACGTTCACCGGCAGCAACACCAGTAACACCGGGACGAACGTGGTCGACGCCAACGGTGAACCGACCGGCGATCGGGACAATACCACGGCGGCCCGAACCGGCACGACCGTGCAATTGCCCACCTTTTCCTTCACGACCGTTTCGACCACGGTCAGCGTACCGGACGGCGGAACGGTGTTGCTGGGCGGCATCAAACGCTTGTCGGAAGGCCGCAACGAACAAGGCGTGCCGATGCTGAGCAAACTCCCCTATGTCAACCGGCTATTCAAGAACGTCGGCATCGGCCGCGAGACATCCAGCCTCATGCTGATGGTGACACCAAGAATCATCATTCAAGAGGAAGAAGAATCGAAACTCGGAATCGATGTGACTCAGTAGTGAAGTTGCCGTCACGCTTCCTCGTGACGAAGCTCGCGCATTCGATGGGACGTATGGGGACCGATGGGACCGATCAGTCGTATCGGACCTATTTGCTAGCGCGCATTGTTTAGTTCAAGCTACGTCACGTCGGAGCGTGACGGCTACTAACAGCGCGATCCACCCCGCGATCAGTGCAGCGCCGCCAATCGGCACGATGGCGCCGAGCACCTTGACGCCCGTCAGCACCAGTGCGTAAAGGCAGCCGCTGAAAATCGCCACTCCGCTGATGAAGAGCCAGGTTGCGACAGTCAGCGGCCGTGCAGTTTTTCCTTTGTCGGCCAGCAACCCCACGATCAATAACGCCAACGCGTGGTACATCTGATAGCGTACCGCAACGTCCCATACCTCCAGCCGCCGCAGCTGTTCCGCGGAATCCAGATCCCATTGCGTGACCGCGTCGCGCAGCCAATGCGCTCCGAACGCACCCAGTGCTACCGCCAAGCCACCCAAGAGCGAACCAACAACGAGTGGCAGACGGCTATTCATTCAGGCGATCCAATCATGGATGACTTTGCCACCTTGATCGGTCAGACGCACATCCAGTCCCTTGAAGCGCTGGGTGAATCGGAAGTGATCAAAGCCAAACAGTTGCAAGAGCGTCGCGTGAAAATCATTGACATGCACGGGATCTTTGGTCGGCTGCCAGCCAATCTCGTCGGTCTCGCCGTACGTCATGCCCCCCTTGAGCCCTCCACCGGCCATCCAGATGCTAAATGCGAACGGATGATGATCGCGTCCGACTTTGTTCGGTTGACTGCCGCTGCGATTCTCCCAGATTGGCGTGCGACCAAACTCGCCGGCGAAGATCAGCAGCGTCGTATCGAGCAGCCCGCGTTGCTTGAGGTCCTTAAGGAGCGCGGCCAGCGGTTGATCGGCCATGCCGGTACAGTACGGCAGCTCCTCGTCAATGTTGCTGTGATGATCCCAGGAGGCATGAATCATGGTGACAAACCGCACCCCTCGTTCAATTAATCGCCGCGCGAGCAGACAGTTCGTGGCAAACTGCTGATAAACTCGCGGTCCGCCTCCCCGAAAATCATTCTTCTCGGGCTCCTTGCGGTTGACTCCGTACATGTCCAGCGTGTGCTGGGTTTCGCTGCTCAGATCGATCAGTTCCGGCGCGGCGGACTGCATCCGAAACGCCAGTTCGTAGGATGCAATGCGGCTGGCGATTTCGGGGTCGTGCTGGACCGTCAAACGCTGGCGATTCAGACTGGTCAGCGTTTCCAAACCGCGACGCTGCATTTCTCGATCCAAGCCCGGCGGGTTATTCAGATTCAGCACCGGCTCGCCGTCACTGCGAAAGACCACTCCCTCGTAACTGGACGGCAAAAACCCGCTCGTCCAATTCGACACGCCGCCACTTCCACCTCGCCCGCAGGGGAGCACCACATAGCCCGG
>CAZFLF010000819.1:0-3893 GCA_964519825.1 uncultured Pirellulaceae bacterium
CCGGCATGTCCGCTCGCGCAGCATGGATCGGGCAATCAGGATCCGGTGTCTCGTAGTTCAGCACTGGAAACAAACCGCCATTTTTCAGCGCTAGGACGCTGGCGATGAGTTCCACGGAGCCGCTGGCCGCGCCAAGATTTCCAAAATAGCTTTTCGCCGCGGCGGTAGGAGTTGGGCGATCGCAGGTTCCAAACAGACGATCGATCGCCTGCGCCTCTTCCGCATCGCTCTTGTGCGTGGCAAGCCCGTGAGCATGAACATGTCCGATCTGGCTGGGTGACATCCGGGCGGACTTGAGCGAAACGCGAATGGCGTTTTCGATCGCTGCTCCGCAATCCGCGATGCCTTGGTGGTCGACCACCGTAGAAGACCCGTAGCCCACCACCTCCGCGAGAATCTTCGCGCCGCGCCGCTGCGCCGATCCAAAATCCTCAAGGACAACTGCCCCGGCACCTTCACCTAACACCTGCCCTGTACGGCGAAGGTCAAACGGCCGACAGATTTTTGCCGGATCGTCGCCGTCCTCCGCAATCTCTTCCTGCAACACGATATGCAGGGTGCGGAGCGCATGGACCCGCGATCCGGTCGCACCCGCCAACATAATGTCGGCAGCGCCCCGCACGATTGTCGAGTAGGCTTCTCCGAGCGCGAGGTTCGCGGATGCTTCACGTTGGGTGATCGAATTGTTCGGGCCGCGGAGATCGTTGTAAATCGCGACGTGACAGGCCGGCATGTTCGGCAGATATTTTAGTAGCCACAGCGGGTCGACTTTTTTCAGCCCCAGGTCCGCCCAGCGATTGAAATGAAAACCCTCGGCATCCGTGCAAGCCTTGATGCCGTCTGTAAACTCGTCCGGTAAGGTCATGATGTAATCGCAACCGTACACCGCGCCGATTCGATCGACGTCGTACCCGCCGGTCTGCAAACCCGCGTCATGCAATGCCAGCTGGGCGACCGCTACCCCCATCTGAATCTCGCGGCACATCACCTTCAACCCTTTGCGGATCGCCTTCTTCACCGCCGAATCCAGCGGACCAAAGTTGTCGATGTGACCCGTGAAGGCACGAGCCTCAGCGCCGAATTTCGTCGGCAGGTTTTCGGTCGGAAGATTCTGCAACGGCGCGACACCGCTGCGCTGCCCCTGAAGCGCCGACCACAATTCGTCCAAACTGCCCCCCAGCGGGCTGACTAGCCCCATTCCCGTGATGACAACGCGTCGTGACGAACTATCTGGCATGGTCGACTACAAAGAGACCTAGAGTAGAGAAACGGGGCAGGGATTCGCGGAACAGACAGCTATTCTAGTTGCGAACGCGGAAACTGCGTAGCGGATGACCGCGTAAAGAGACGCAATACTTGGCGTGGTACTCAGTATCTTCCGCGGCTAACGGTATCGACTCGTTCCGCAGTGCGGCTGGCCTCGACCATTGCCTGGCTTGCCGTTCCCTTACTTTCCAGGAACAAGAGCGCGTCGGCCCGCTGCGGCAGCACTCCGGACAAGATTGGGAGAGGACGAGACGTAGCCTGGCCTTCGGTCGGAGTGGCCACGACACCGCAACTGAGGAGTAGCACGTTCTCAGCGGGCCAGCGAAATCTTTCATGCAGGCGCCAACTGACAAGTTGCGGCACTTGGACCTGGACGGATTGTCGTTTGCCACCGCTGGAGAATTCGACTGGAATCGAAATCAATTTCTCAACCTGATCGATGTGACATTT
Source organism: uncultured Pirellulaceae bacterium (assembly GCA_964519825.1). Classification (GTDB taxonomy): domain Bacteria; phylum Planctomycetota; class Planctomycetia; order Pirellulales; family Pirellulaceae; genus CAZFLF01. The sequence goes on from CAZFLF010000819.1 coordinate 1,717, forward strand.
GATGACGGCATCGATGGTCCGTCCGTCGAGCGATAGGAGGGGACTGACTTGCAACGAATAGCCCTCTTGGATTTGCGCGGTCTCCAGATCGAACCCGACCGACGAACTGGTCATCTGCACGGACCGCACGTAATTCCGCGGCCGGAGCCGAGAAATCGTTTGTGATTGGCCGTTAAAGATCGCGACGTTGGGAGCGTTGTGCTCCTGGAAATCGGCGCGTCTGCGCAACTCCGTCAGCAACATCGCTGCGTTTTCCTTGGTCAGCAGCCAGGCGTCGACTCCCGGCGACTGGACCGCAACGCTTTGCATCAGCGGCATCGCCTTGGCGCGCCAGTTCGGATTTCCAACGGTGACTAGCCGTAAACCAAACGCCTGGGGTTCAGTCGGTCCCTTCACGAAGCGATCGACGACGTCTTCAACGAGCTGCTGCATTTCCGATGTATGGTATACGTGTAGCGTTTCGCGTCCGGCATTCAACACGCCCAGTGGTTCCGAAAACCAGACCTCGGTGCCCGTCTCGCGCAGGATCCAGTCGATAATCGCCTGTTCCGGACGGGCCGTCGTCGTCACGCGCGACGTGTATTCCTTCAGGTCATACTGTTGCCACGTCTGACCCTGCTGGTTCGGCATCGCGCCCAGTCCCTTTACTCCATTTGCTCCCCGCGCCGCGGACCAAGCACCAGGATTTCGGCTCGCGGTCCTCGGCTCGGCAGGAGCGGACTCCGCGGTTGCGGCGCGCTTGGCGTCACCCGCCTCAGCAGTGGGTTTCGCCGGGTCCTGCCCAAACGCGGTTAAACACCAGCAACCATTCAGCGCTGCGACGACGGACAGATACAGCGGAATCACGGAGATAAGTGCTTCGGCACGAAGTGAAACCACAGCGTGAAACATCCTTGTTTCTCCGGTGGAAGGCGCGAAATAGGCGATTGAGTGACGCGGCGGAAAAATGGGTTGGAAGTATAGGAGGGGCGGACCGCCATCTCAAGATCGAATGGCGCCTGTGTCACACCTTTTTACCCGCCATCTTTTACCCCGACGGCCGTTTGTGTTTTTCCGCGGGCACGCCTGTGACTGGTCCGCCAGTGCCAGCTCGTCATGCTAGCGGCCGCCAGCCACAAGTTCTCCACTGCCTCACTGTGGTCCCATGCGCATCGCGCCATCCAAGCGGATTACCGAGCCGTTGAGCATCGGGTTCTCGATGATGTGTTGGACCAGCGCGGCGAACTCGGCGGGTTCACCAAGTCGCTGAGGAAAGACGGTCTGCGCGCGCAACGACTGTTGCACCTTGTCCGGCGCGACTTCGAGCATGGGCGTATCAAACACACCGGGTGCGATGGCCATTACTCGAATCCCGTTGCGGGCGAGGTCACGGGCGAGCGGCAAAGTCATCGAAGCAATTCCACCTTTCGACGCCGCGTAGGCAGCTTGGCCCACCTGCCCCTCGAAGGCCGCCACCGACGACGTATTCACGATGATGCCCCGCTCGCCGTCCGCGTTCGCCGTGTTTTCGGCCATCACCTGCGCGGCAAGTCGCAAGACATTGAAGGTGCCAGTCAAATTGATCTCGATTACTCTCCGGAATAGTTCCAAGTCGTGCGGCCCATCGCGACCCAAGGCTCGCGCCGCAGCGAGAATCCCGGCGCAGTTTACCACTCCGTGCAGCGCCCCGAATTTGTCGATCGCCTGACGGATCGCGGCGGATACATCTTCCGGGTTAGTCACATCGACCCGGCAGGGCAAGATCTTGTCGGAGTCAATCGCAGTCTGATTGGTCGGCGGTCGGATATCGGCGATGACGACGTTTGCGCCCGCCGCGCTCAGTCCAGTCACGCATCCGGCGCCGAGTCCCGATCCACCTCCCGTAACCATGAATGTCGAATCGGCAACTTGCATAGCAATGACTAATGTCTAAGGACTAACGACTGACCAAATCCCAATGACCAAGGGTAAGACAGTCACTGGGCTCTTTACCCAGAGTGCAATTAATTGCCGCGACCCGGGCGTGATATGGGTAACGCTTTTGGCGAATCACAACCCTTAATCCGCCAAACTCGGACCTGAATGAGTAATGCATCAACAAATCGCTACCAGCACTTGGTCATTCAGTAGTTCCAAGTTTCATGTTGAGCGTCGCTGGCTTTACTCCGAAGGAGTTGTGTCACATAGCCCAGGGTTGC
>CAZFLF010000820.1:0-3893 GCA_964519825.1 uncultured Pirellulaceae bacterium
CTTGCTGCGAAGATTGACGGATGCCCGCAACGCGCGGGACAGCGTCTGGATGTTCAATGGAGACGAGTTGGATGGAATCGCTGTCTCCGCCGGCCATGGCGCTCCCGGCACCCCTCCCACGACTTTGCGAATCGGCCAATCGAATACAGTGGCCGAAATCGAGAATGTGGTAGCCGTGACTTGCAAGCGGGCGGAATTGCGGAGTCAGTCCAATAGCGCGACCGTCCTGTGGATTGGTCTACGTGATGGTACACGTCTCGCCGTGATTCAACTCGCTCAGATGGAGTCGCGAGTGGACCTGCGGTTACGAAGTGGCGTCTCCGTCTCGGTTGCGGCGAGCCAGTTTTGGCCGCAGGTATCGTGGGTCCAACCCGGAGCGACCAAGTTTACTTTCTTGTCCGATCAACCAACCGCCGGCTTCAAGCATATTCCGGCCTTGAAGATGAGCTGGAATCTTGGAATCGATCAAAACGTGTTAGGCGGCTGCTTGCGCAGCGCCGGCCATACTTACGCAAAAGGGTTGGGGATGCACAGTGCATCGCGATCGGCATACAACCTGGCTCGGCGGTTTCGTTCGTTCGAAGCCGATATCGCGCTGGATGACGTAGCCCAGGCGCGCGGAGCTGTCGTTTTTCGCGTGTTCGTGGACCGGGCGCCGGCCGGACAACAACCGCAGTGGAAATTGGATTACGAGAGTCCGATGATCCGAGGCGGAGCGGCGCCGACGCCCATTCGCGTCGATGTCTCCGGCGCGGAACGTCTCGCCCTGGTCGTTGACTTCGGGCAACGAGTTGACGAGTGCGACTACGCCAATTGGCTCAATGCGCGCCTGATCCCATAAGTGTGGGTGGAAGAAGCCCCGCAAGACTCATCGTCAAAACCACCGCCGGCGCGGGCGCATTGCAATTCTATCGGAGGTGACGTCGGACTATACTCGCATCTCCTGGACCTTCTGAAGTCTTACTGGATTGAGGTCGAAAATGTCGTGGCGTCGTGGCCAGCGGTCATCCCGTCGAAGGTTGCAGCGGCAACCGAAGGTACAGCTCGCCCGGCGACTGCGTTTCGAGCAGTTGGAGTCGCGCAGGGTCTTGGCTGAAGCGACGCTCGTAACGCACGCCTTTCGCGAAGATGACTTTTCGATTGTCGGCGATTTCACCTATCGCATGCATGAACCTGACGAATTTGACTATATCGACACGATCAACAATGGTCGTTACACGAGTTCCGACGGCCACGTCGCGTGGACCAGCGCGACGGACGGCGAGGGATTCTTCGAAGGAACCGCGACAGGCGATGGTCGCGATACGGTCGATTTCGCTGGCCGCCGCAATTGCTCGGAATACGGCATTGAGGAAAAGGGACGATTGGATTTCACCATCGATGCCCAGAACTCGACGCTGCGAATGGACGGTACGGAAGCGTTTTCCACGCGTTACACCTACTACCGCGATTTGACTGGCGGTTATTGCGAGCAACCGGATCCGCCGTGGTCGAGGTTTTTTGACGGAATCACGCGACTCTACGCCGGTACGTTCAGTCCCGCGACGCACAAGGTTTCCGTGCATTACGACCAAACCACTCCAGAGATGACGGTTGACTCTCCGTTGACCGATGTGAGTTGGACAATCACAGACGCTACAGACTTAGAACTGATCGCCGCACCCATCCAGTCCACGCCGGAGGTACCAGACGGGTTTGTGGAAATCGAGCAAACCAGTCCGCCTCCCGCAACGATCGACTCTGTCGATGTGCAGAATGGCGGATTGGAGTTCACGGTCGACCTGTCGGGTAGGCCGCTACGCACTTCGACTCCTCTGACGCCCGTCGCGACCGTCCGAGCATTCTGGGCGTCCTCGGCATCCGATACCGCGGGCACGGAGATTCCGATCCATTCCGCGACAGCTCCCGTCGGGTTGTTTTGGAATAGTTCCCAGTTGCAAGCGACGATCACGCAATTCCCCGTGCCACCTCCGACCGCCAAATTCATTCGCCTCACTGTTGACGCACCAGCATCCGTCGACGCGGATCCGCTGAACAGCACCAAGTTTCTACCCATTGGTGAATTTCAGGCCAGAAACTCGACCGGCAATTCCGTCAGCGAAGACGCGTCCTATGACGGCTCCGCCGAAAGCGTTCTACATCCGCTGGACCGATCGGATTCGTCGATCAAGGTCCTGGCTTACCGACCGGAATCCGACATGGGAGCGTTCGTTGAAGTCAGCGATGACACGGGGGCGTTTTTCTACGAACCGACTTTCACCGAAGCGATCCAGGCACTTGGTGTCGGAGAAACTGTCAATGACACGGTTCGCTTCGTAGCCGTCAAGGATCAGACGTTTCTGGACGAAGCCACGCTGACGATTCCGGTGCGGGGAGAGAACGATCTGCCATTTGCCGACGACGATTCCGTGGCCGCGACGAACTTTCACCCGCTCACCATTCTGCCTTCCGCCTTGCTCGCCAACGACACCGATCCCGATCACAACGATTCAGTCAAACTTCAATCGGTGGATGAATTCAGTAGTTGGGGTGCGGCGATACAGGTCGTATTCAACGAAGCTCAAACGGAGATTTTGCAAATCATTTATGACCCGTCGGAGTCGCCCACGCTGCGTGGCTTGGCCACTGGGGAGAAGATTGAAGACAGTTTTTTGTATGAGATTGTCGATCGTAATGGAGCTGCGAACTCCGGCTTTGTCATCGTCGAAGTAACCGGCGAAGAGCGGGTACTGGCTATTGCGCCGCTTGATTCGCAATACACGACGACCGGCGTCGCGACCGGGTCCATGCTGGTATCGATTGAAGATCCCGACGGAAATCCCAGCGACATTCAGCTCACCGCTTCCGCTCAAGATGCCAGTCTTGTTCCGCCAAGCGGTGTCGAGATCGTCAATGTGGACGGCGTGTTCTCTCTTACGATCACGCCAGCGCCGGCAGTCAACGGACGGACGTCGATCACGTTGACTGCCCGTGACGGAGCCGGTCACACTGCGACCACCAGTTTTCTACTGGTGGTCGGAACCGAGACCGACCTGGACTTGGATGGCGTGCCGAACGATGTGGAGGATGCGGCCCCGAGTGGGGGCGATATGAACCAAGACGGCTTGGCGGACAGTCGGCAGGCGCATGTGGCTGCGGTACGGACGCAACAAGGTGACAGCTTCCTGAACCTCGTCGCACCTGAAAAGCAGCTGCTGATCAATGTATTCACGGAAGACGGACCAGCCCCTGCCGGCCCAGCCAGTGGCGCTCAGTTCCCGATCGGTCTGCTGCAATTTGAGATGCTGGCCGAATCATCCGGAGCTTTGAGTACCCTGACGATCCGGACGGACTATTCGGCGGAGACACTCAACCGCGTCTTTCAATTCGACGGTCAGACTGGACAAGCTGATGAAGGCGACACAACTGGCGGGCAGGGTTGGATATCGCTGATGTACAACAAGCGAGACGGAGCGCGCGTGTTTGCCGACCGAGTTGTGGTCAGCTTACGGGATGGAGGTCGCGGTGATTCCAACGCCGTCGCCGACGGCCTGATCCGTACCTCGATTGCGTTCGGGCACGTAGCGCATTCTTGGCAGAACCTCGTGCGCGAAGATGTCGACAACGATGGCGTCGTTGCGCCAATCGACGTGTTGTTGCTGGTGAATCAGCTCAACAGTTTTGGTCCTCGCGGTCTTGGCGCCTTCCCGACGGGCGACCAATCGCTGCCGAATTTTCTCGATCCATCCGGTAACGACAGCCTGGAGCCGATTGACGTGCTGATCGTCATCAATTTCCTTAACAATCGGGCGGTGGGGACTGAAGGGGAATCCACGGCCATGGTGAACGCGGAACGAGTCACATCGGCATTCACTTTGATTGGCTCGCCAGCCGTCCTGAATGTTGGGCAAGCC
>CAZFLF010000821.1:0-3893 GCA_964519825.1 uncultured Pirellulaceae bacterium
CGGGAAAGGCGCCCCAGCCGCCTGATCAGCCGGAAGTCGAGGCCATCGTGGGCAGGATTCGTGAGAAGAACTATGGGCTACGGTCGCTCGTTCATGAGCTTGTTCAGAGCGAGGTGTTTCGGACGAAATGATGGAGAGACGGAGGGATGGAGGGACGGAGAGACGGAGAGACAGTAACTGAGAGTAATGGAGACGGACGATGAAAATTAATGGGCGAGCAAAGCAGATTCGGAAGCACACGGATCTGGACGTATACCAACGCGCGTTTGCCGCTGCTATGCGTGTATTTGAAATTCGTTAACATGCAGCGCGACACCAATAAATGGAGTCTCTGATGAACCAGGCAACTCCCTCCGTCCCTCCATCCCTCCGTCCCTCTCTCTCTCCATCGTGTCTCAACCGCCGTCACTTCCTCCGCGCCACCGGCGTGGCAATGGCTTTACCTTGGCTTGAGGCTTTCGCTCCGAAGCGCGCGTTCGCAGCTGCGGAGGCGCCGCGAAGGCGCATGGTCTGCATTTGCACGCCCCTGGGCTTGCACGCTCCGCATTTTTTCCCCGAGCAGCCCGGTAAGGACTACCAGCTCACGCCCTACCTCGAGATTCTCAAAGACTACCGTGACGACTTCACCGTGATGTCTGGGCTGTCGCATCCTGAGGTCGAAGCCGGGCACGATTCTATTTTCAGTTTCCTGACTGCCGCGCCCCATCCGGAACGACGAGCCGGTTTTCGGAACGGCATTTCGTTGGATCAACTCGCGGCCGAGCATATTGGCGGGCGGACGCGTTTTCCGAGCCTGTCGCTGTCCGCCGAGGGTTTCAGCTTGTCGTGGACTCGCAGCGGAGCGCTCGTGCCGTCGGATTTCTCGCCGTCACGAGTGTTCGCCAGACTGTTCCTCGATGGTCGTCCGGAGGAAGTCCAGGCTCAGGTCCGTCGACTTAAGGATGGTCAGAGCATCCTTGATCAGATCCGCGACCAAGCCAACAGAATGCAGTCGGGCCTTGGCGTAGGCGACCGTGAGAAGCTCGACGAATACTTCACCAGCGTTCGTGAATTGGAATCGCGATTGGCGAACTCCGAAGAGTGGTCCAAGAAGCCCAAGCCCAAGGTTTCTGCCGAGCAGCCGAAGGACATTGCTAACTCTGCCGATCTTGTCGGCCGCACGCGACTCTTGTTCGACTTGACTCACCTGGCCCTCGAGACCGATTCGACGCGGCTGATCACGATCATGTTGCTCGGCACGAGCCTTGTGCCGCCGATTCAAGGCGTGTCGGACGGCCATCACAACCTGTCTCATCACGGCCAGGATCCGAGCAAGCTCGACCAGCTCAAGATTGTCGAGTCGGAAAAACTGAAAATTCTGCGAGACCTGCTGGGCAAGTTGAAGCAATCAAAAGAGGAAGGCGAAACTTTGCTCGACCGGACCATGGTGTTCTTCAGCAGCAACCTGGGCAACGCCAGCAGCCACTCGTGCAAGAACCTGCCGGTTTTGTTCGCGGGTGGAGGTTTCAAGCACGGCCAACACCTGGCCTTCGATGCCAAGAACCCGCCGCCGCTATGTAACCTTTACGTTTCCATGCTCCAAAGACTAGGTATCGAGTCAGACAAGTTTGGTTCCAGCACGAGTACGCTCGCCGGACTGGAGATAATTGGTTGATAGGTAGAGCAAGTGTGAAAACTTGACATCCGCTGCACTTCACCATTCGTGACTCCAGTTCTCCCTAAGGTATGATTCACTTAGAAAAACCAATTACCTGCCGCAAGGATGACATGAATGGTGTCTAAATCAGCAACAATCGCAACAGAATATGCTCACGTTGTTCGTACCGATGGAGTACTTGACGGCGAACCTCGGTTGGACGGTACACGGATTCGTGTTCGCGATATTGCCGCCGCCCGAGACGTCGCTGGCATGACACCCGAGGAGATTGCCACGATCGTTGATCCCGACGTCACACTCGCCCAAATCTATGCCTCGCTCGTTTACTACGAGGATCATCGGGCCGAGATTGACGCTGCAACACATTCGGAAGCCCAACGTGTGGAACAGTTTCTAAAAGAACATCCGGAACTCGTTCACGATGTCCGCAACAATATTCAGCGGGAGTAGCGGGTGCTCAAAGGATACGCCGACCACCACGTCGTATATGCAATTGTTGAGGCTCTTCGCACTCGTGGCATGGACGTTCCGAAGTTAAAGTTCGGGCAGTCCAATTCTGTACATCGAGGTTGATTGCATGCGGTACGACTACGACTGTTGGAACCTTGGCCATACCAACGCTTCCAACATGGATTGGACGGTCTTTTACACAAGACTTGCTCGGACAATTGCGTGGTGCAACGGACGAGTGCGTCATGACGCATTGACAACCTACCTTCGAACACCGGCAATTGAGCCAGCTCACCTTCGCATCGGAAGAGATGACGAAGTATGTTGGGCTGGCCGCCAACGAGATCGTCAGTTGGGTAGGCCGAGAGAATCGATTGACTGCATGCCCAATTTGCATGGTGGAAGGTTGTTGGCGTATTTTCCCGATTCGGATCTATGCGACGGGGCGGCCGAGGCAGCAAGCCAAGGGTTCTTCAACGTTTTCAATATGCCTGGGTGGGACACATGGGTTACATACCTTGAAGACCCGACGCACCCAAGCGACCGGCGCTCTGACTACGCCAAATACCTAATTGCGTACATTCCGTGCGATTTGATCGCTGTGGCAAACTCTGGCGTGATCGTCAATCCCGAAGAGTGCATTGCGTGGTTGTCGGATACGACCACTTTGCTTTTTCAGGCATTGAAATCAAAGAAGCCTGCCGCCAATGTATGGTGATGGATTTCGGTTCTTCGATTCTGGTGCTGAAAGACTCGCCGGCCTAACGGCCGACTAAAGACCATGGGAAACGCGAACCTTTGCACATGGTTTGCTCCGACTCACCGAAGAATGACGACGGGATGGATTGTCACCGCGGCGTCAGGCTTGATCGTATTTTGCGCGACAACATTACCGCGTCGGGCGGTTGCCGACGACTCGCCGACGTTTTATCGCGGGATCAACCTGAATGGGCCGGCACTAACAATCGATGGGCACTCATGGGAAGCCGGCGACGCTCGCGGGGTTTCTTGCGACGATTCGAAATTTGAGAACCAGTCGGTGCCGTTGGCTCCGGTTACGGACGACAATCGCGCACGGATGATCCGCTCGTCACGTTGGTCACCGGCAGGGAAGGCTCGCATTCGAGTCACCGAGGTGCCGGCCGGCACGTACAGCGTCTATCTCTACGTCTGGGAGGACAACGATCCGCAGTCGTTCGACATCCAACTCGCAGGGCGGCTGGTTGGGAAGGGCTACAACAGTGGAAGTGCCGGCCACTGGGAGCGATTAGGACCGTGGGAAATGGAGGTCCAAGACGGCATAATTGAGCTAACCGCTGACGGCGGGAATGCGAACCTCTCTGGGCTCGAAATCTGGCGCGGCAAGCTCACCGCGAAGGACAACCCGATGAGCCTTGCCGCGCGAATCGCGCCGGCCGCATCGCGCGAGACTGAAGTGGCGATTCTGCTCGCTCGCAACTGTCTCGAGTGCCATAACCCTTCCGACCACAAGGGTGGTTTGGATCTGACGCGCCGCGAGAAGGCCTTGGCAGGCGGAGAGAGCGGTTTGGTCTTGAAGCCCGGAGAACCGGACGACAGCCTGCTTGTGAAACACATCGAGGCGGGTGAGATGCCACCCAAAGGGCGCGCGAAACTCTCCACTGACGAACTCGCGTTGGTGCGCAACTGGGTCAAAGCCGGTGCCAAGTGGGCGGCTGACCCGATTAATCCGTTTCTGTACACGAGCGACCGACGTGCCGGCTACAACTGGTGGTCGCTGCAGCCAATGCATGTCGTCGAACCGCCG
>CAZFLF010000822.1:0-3889 GCA_964519825.1 uncultured Pirellulaceae bacterium
TTACACGATGCTGGCGGACCGCGCCTTTCAGATGCGAACCGAACTGCGGGCGCCGGGTCGGATCACCATCATGCGTCGTGCTGATGTCCCGACGAGGCCCGTGGAGATGATGCCCCTCAAGTTGATTGCTCTGGCCGCTCTCGGCAGTCTGTGTGTTCCGTTCGCGCTAGCCTTTGCGTGGGAGCAAGTTTTCCGCCGGATCGGCACTGTTCAGGAGCTCAAACAACATTCCGATTTGCCGGTAGTCGGCGAGATTTCCATGCTGCCTCCCGCAACGGGCCTAATCGGTAGCAATCGGCCTGGGATGAGCCGCAATGCGAGTTTGTTCCGCGAGAGCATCGACAGCCTCCGCACCGGCCTCATTCTGTCAGACGATTTCGGGGAAATGCACGTCCTGGCCGTCACCAGCGCCACGACTGCAGAAGGGAAGTCCAGTGTCGCGTCGCAGCTGGCAGTGAGTATCGCTCGTTTTACACGGGAACCGACCTTGCTGATTGACGGGGACATGCGGCGCCCCGACATCCAAAACATTTTTGACCTTCCCCTCTCGCCCGGTCTGGCGGAAGTGCTCAGCAAGACCTGCACGCTCAATGACGCCATCGTTCGGAAGTGGAGCGAACATCTGGATATTGTCACCGCCGGGAGTCTTGAAACGAATCCTCACGACTTGGTTGGTCACGGCGCATTCAAGGCCGTGTTGGACGAAGCGCGTCAGTCCTACCGCTACATAGTCATTGATACTCCGCCGATTTTGTCGGCCAGCGAGGCGCTGGTGTTTGCCTCGGAAGCTGATGCGGCCTTGATTTGCACCATGCGCGACGTGACGCGTGTCGACCAAGTGCGTACCGCCTGCGAGCGATTGGTCAGCGTGGGTGCTCGGCCCATCGGTACCGTGCTGAGCGGCGTGCCCACCACGCGGTACTCGTACTACTACGGTCACTACGGCTACGGCCCGCAAAGAAAAGGTCGAGCATGACGCCTCCGGCCGTAGACCATCACGGCAAAAGAGTGCAGATCAAAACGCGTCGGACAGTCAACGTGCGCTTGGTCATTGCCACTGCCGTGGGATTAGGCTTGATGTCTGGCGGTGGCTATGGCTGGCACTCTTACCAGGTCGGGCGGTTGGCGCGCACACTTCTCGATCGGGCCGAACGGCTGCAGGAGCAAGGGGATTGGACGCGGGCAGCGGACAGTTTGCAGCGCTATCTGCGATTGTATCCGGAGGACTTGCAGACTCGCATTCGGTTAGCCAAGACATTCGACCGCGGGACGCATCACGGTCCATCTATCTTGCAAGCAATCGAATTCTATCGGCGAGCGCTGCGCGCCGTCCCTACTGAGCAGACATCGGGAGACGCGGCATTGGGATTGCGCCAGCGCCTCGGTGAACTCCTCATAGAAACGGACGATTGGAAGCTCGCTGAACAACAGGCCCAACTGGTCCTGCAGCAAACTCCCCAAGACCCGCGATCGCTACGTGTGTTGGCTCTAGCGCGTCACGGAGAATTTCGAGCCAGCGGCCTTTCCACAGCCGGCGAGGTTCAGCAGGCATTGGAAGTTGCCAACAAGGCGCAGCCGAACGAAATTCAGCTGGCCACATTGCTGGCGCATTTTTCTCGCGACCACACAACTCCGGAGCACGAAAAACATGCCGCGGCGGCTGCCGATCGCGTCATGGACCGGATTGTTGAGGAAAATCCTCGAAATGCACAGGCTCACCTGGCGAGATACGCCTATTGTCGTCGCTATCAAACGCTGGCGATCGCCAGTCCTGACTTAGATGAAGCGCTGCGACTAGATTCCACGAATCGAGATGTGTTGCTGGCTGCAGCAGAGCGCGCGGTTCAATTCCAGAAACTAGATCAGGCTCAAACCTATTACGAGCAGGCAATTCGAGCGGCGCCACGCGCCCCCAGTGGCTACCTTGGTCTCGCCGAAGTGTATCTCACTCGGAAAGACAGACAACAGGCCATTAAGACGTTAACCGACGCACTTCAGGAGATTGGCGAGGATGCCATCGCGTTACGCTCGGGCTTAGTCGAACTGCTGATCGCCGAACAGCGGCTGGAGGAAGCGCAACAGTCGCTGACAGCTCTCCGGAAAGTATGCGATCGGCTCAGAATCCACCTCCCACGGGTTGATCGCCTGGCGCTATCCAACATGCTGGCCCTGCTACAAGGCAAATTCGCTGTTGTTCGCGGGGAACCGCGGGAGGCCATCCCGCATCTGCAGCAAGTTGCACTGACCCAGGAGACTGGCCGCGACCCACGGCGGGATGCCGCCAGTCGAGGTCAGGCGCACTTACTGCTTGGCACAGCCTACGCGGACCTCAAGGAGTGGGACCGGGCGGCTCTCGCGTTTGATCGCGCGGCCCGGCTCAATCCGACCAGCGCCGAACCACGCTTGGCCGCCGGAAATGCCTGGGCGGCTGGCAATCAGCCGGAATCCGCGATCGCCGCGTATCGCCAAGCGGTAATGCTCGATGATCAACCGGAAACGTGGTTGCGTCTGGCCCAAATGCTGCTACTTCGCGAGCAAGCCAAAGGTCCGAAAAGTCGAGAGTGGCAGGAGTTCCAACGGGCCTTGAGTCACGTCCAAGGTGCCGGAGTGGCCGATTCGCTCGCCGAACCGTGGCGCGCGCTGTTGTTGGAGGCGGAATACGAATTGGTGCTTGGGGGAAACTCTGACCAAGTGGCAGTGGGTCGGATGCGATCGCGGTTGCAAGAGGCGGAGAATCTTTACTCAGATTCTTCGGAACTAGCCCGGCGGCTGGTGATCACCTACCAGCGTCTCGGCGATCAGGCGAATGCAGATCGGATGCTGCAACATTTGGAGCAACGGGAAGGTCGTTCGACGGCGACGATTTTGCTTCAAGCTCAGGTGTATGCGTTACGTCGCGAGCATGACCGGGGACGCCAGTTGCTTGCCAGCGCCCTCGCTTCGGCTCCGCCAGGTGAGCAAGTCAAACTTCGGCAAGCACTCGCAAATTCCTACGTGAGCGAGGGACGCTGGAAGGAGGCGCGGGAACAGTTTTCAGCCGTGGTCGAGGCCAATCGGTCAGATACTCAGACAATCGGAGCACTCGCGGAATTAGCTCTGCGGTTGAATGAATGGGCCGAGGTCCAAAAATGGGAGAACGAACTGCACCGTATCGAAGGCGCAGACGGAACCCTCTGGCGGGCTTACCGCGCACATCGGCTGATCGGCCAAGCCACCGGCCCGAACGATCCGGGCCTTCCGGAAGCGGAGAAGTTGTTGCGCGCGGTCGAAACTCAGCGACCAGCCTGGTCGGCCGCCTTTGCTTTGAAGGGACTTTTGAATGAGCGGATGGGGAAGTCCGAGCAAGCAATTGAAGCGTATGACACAGCGATCCGATTAGGAGAGCCCCAGCTGTCGGTATACAAGCGATTGCTGTCGCTGCTGTATCAGGAGAAGCGATTTGACGATGCCAACCGGGTCATCGCTCGCCTGTATCGTGAGATACCACAGTCGCAGGACCTTTCTGCAGTGGCAATCTCGGGAGCGTTGGCGCAAGATCGGGTCGACGAGGCGGTGCAGTGGGCTCGGCAAGGAACAGCGGAGCGACCGAACGATCCGACCGCGTGGTTATGGCTGGGCACCTTGCTCCACAGTTCCAAACAAATCGAGGAGGCAGGAGCCGCTTTTCGCCACGCAGTAGAGATAGCGCCGGAGGATGTGCGGTCCTGGCACGGACTGTCTTCTTATTACGTGCGGTCTGGACAGAAGGCTGCCGCCCATCAAGCGCTGCAGAAATTTGCCGAGGTGGGAGGGTGGACCGCCCCTCGCAAAGCGCTGGTCCTGGCGCGAGCCTACGAGCTCATGGGGGATCGGAGTCAGGCGGAGCAGTATTATCAGAAAGCTGTCACTT
>CAZFLF010000823.1:0-3886 GCA_964519825.1 uncultured Pirellulaceae bacterium
GCTGCGCGGAGACGAGCGCCCGGCCGACGTCAAGCAGCGGGCATTGGAAGCTGAAAATTCCGCAACAAGGTCTTGAGGGGCGCATTCGAGGTTGAGAATCAACGACGGTAGCCATCGCAACGCAACGGCCGACCAGTCAATACGCAGTGGACAAAGAAAAACGCGCCCCGCGGGCGCGATTCCGATCGACCAGAAAAAATCTGGCAGGACGTGAGGAGTAGCTGTCGTGAAGATTACGGATATTCATGTCGACGGCTTTGGTGTTTGGAACACGATGTCGGTGGACGAGCTGTCCGACGGCGCCACGCTGTTCTTCGGTCGCAACGAGGCGGGCAAGACCACGCTGATGCAGTTCATTCGCGCGGCGCTGTACGGCTTTTCGCCGGACCGTCGGCGGCTCTACCTGCCTCCCGTGCATGGCGGCATCCCCGGCGGCATGCTGCGGGTGCAGAATCACAGCGGTGAGTTTGTCATCGAACGGCGGCAATCCGACACGGATCCAAATGGAGCGGGTCGTGCCATCGTGCTCGCACAGAACGGAAGTCGCCAAGGCCAGCATCTGCTGAACGTGCTCCTGTCCGGCGTCGATGAAACGATCTTCAACAATGTCTTTGCAGTTGGCATCCGCGAACTGCAAGAACTCGCATCGTTGAACGATACGCAAGCTGCTGAGCAGCTGTACAACCTCGCCAGCGGCGTGGACCGCGTGTCAATCGTAGAAGTCATGCTCAATCTCGCCACCGAGCGGAACGAAATCCTCGCGCCGGACGGCGAGCCTGGCCAGTTGGTGCAGTTACTTGAACAGCGTGAGCGGCTGAACATTGAAATTGGCGAACTGGAGGCGCAAACCCGTCGCTGGTTCGATCTCGGTCAACAGCGCACGATCTTGGCCCAGGAACTGACTCAACTCGAGGCGAACATTGCCAAGCTCGAACGGGACTCGCGAGTCGTCGGGATCGCGATCCAGGTCCGCGACAAATGGCGGCAACGACACGACATCCGGCAACAACTGCACAAAATCGGTCACGTCGAATCGCTGCCGGACGACTGCCTGTCGCGGCTGGACAATTTGAACTTCGAGATTGAACAGCAGAAGGAAATCTTAGCGCCGCAGCAAAAGCGGCGTGTCGAAATCAAACGGGAACTGACTCTGCAGCCGATCAATCGGGCATTATGGGAACATAGCAGTCGGATCGAAGCGATTTGCGAACATGGTCCCTGGATCGCATCGCTGGAGAACGAAATTCAACGGTTGCAGAAGGACATTGACGCCGGAGAACTGGAACTGTTGAAGTACGACGAGGAGTTGGCGGCCGAAGGTGGCGTACAGCTTGCCCAATCGCCGCTCGTGACGGGTCGCATTGCCCAGCAGCTTGACGCTCCCGCCCATTCGTTTCGCGAGGCGCTGAAGACCCGCATCGTCGCCAAGAAGCAGCACAAGAAAACGCAACAAGAGACGAAGTCGGCCGCTAGCGAGCTGCAGGACGAAATGGAGGGGCGCTCGGCCGAGAATTTCGACGAGCAGCTCACGCGAACCGGCGAATTGGTCAAACTACTGCGCCGCCGGATCAACATCGAAGACCGCATCGAACAGATGGGGCGACAGCGTCAGGACCTCGAACAGGACAATGAAAATGCTCTCGACGAACAGTTGTCGAGCATGCGGATGCTGATCGCGATCGGCATCATGTTCGTGTTCGGCTTCGTGATGATGATGACCGGCATATTCGGTTCCAAGATATTCCCCACGATGGCGATGGAAGTTAGTTGGGGAGTCGGATCGCTGGGGGTCCTGTGCATCCTGTTCTCCGCGGCCTGGAAAGCGATGGCGGAGAAGTCATCGCAGGAGCAACTTGACTCCGCGGAACGGCGAATTGAATCGCTCGACCGTGAAATCGACGACCTTGTTGCGGAGCGCACCGATGTTGATCGCGAGATTCCACCCGGCGGCGGCACGTTCAGCGCGCGACTCGTGGCCGCGGAAAAGGAGCTGAAGGAACTGGAAGCGAAGGCACCGCTTCACATGGCGCGGCAGGACTCGAAGCAACGGACCAACAGCTTCAAGCGGCACGTGGCGGCGGCGGACGATGAACTGAAAGAAGCTCGCAGCCGCTGGCGACGAGCGTTACGCACTGTCGGTCTTCCTGAATCGCTTACGCCCAAACACGTGCGCCAACTCGCGGCTCATCATCAAAAGAAATCCAAGGTGCTGACTCGCGTTGCCGAATTTCACGAACGCTTGACGAAGCTGAAGGCAGAGCGGGAAGCCCTCGTTCAACGGCTGCGCGACTTAATTAAAAGCGTCGGGTTGACCAATCTCTCACCCGATCCACAACTCCAGCTCAGTCAGCTCGCCACGGCGCTGGACGGCCAACGCGACATGGTGGTACGCCGCCGCGAATTGCAGCGGGAGGAGCGACAACTGAAGCAACAACTATCCGTCGGTTCGCAGAAACTGCGGCGTCTGTTGCGCGCCCTCGAGGCGCTGTTCGTCGAATTCCGCGTCACGGACGAAGAGGATTTGCGTGCTCGTTGGCAGAAACTGCAAGAGATTGCCAAGCTGAACGAGCGTAGCAAGTCTTTGACGGAGCAAATCGCCGCGATCATTGGTGGCTTCTGTCCGGAAGAAGAAGTCGAAGCTGAATTGGGGCACAATTCCAAAGACGAATTGGAACGACGATACAAGACTTTGCTGGCACGTCTGCAGGAATCGCAGAACCGATTGGGGCAAATGTTTCAGAAACGGGGCGAGATTAACCAAGAGATGAAGTCGCTCGCCGAGAACCGGCGGCTCGCCGCCGCGAAGTTCGAGTCGGGGTGTGTCGAGGAGCGCATTGCTCAGGCCGTGCGGCAATGGCAGGTCGCGGGCGTGACCATCAAGATGTTGGAAGTCGTGCGTGAACGGTATGAGGCCGAACGGCAGCCCGAGACACTCGGGGAAGCGTCGTTGTATCTCGAGAAACTCACCGAGGGAAAATATGCCCGAATTTGGACGCCGCTGGGGCAGCACGAACTGCGCGTCGATGACCACGAGGGACGGCCGCTGTCGATCGAAGTGCTCAGCCGCGGCACGCGCGAAGCAGTGTTCCTCAGCCTGCGGCTCGCACTCGTCGCCTCCTACGGCCGACGCGGTGTGAACATCCCGATGGTTCTCGACGATGTACTGGTTAATCTGGATCAACCCCGCTCTATCGCGGCCGTGCACGTGTTACGCGATTTTGCGAAAGAAGGTCGTCAGATCCTGTTCTTTACCTGCCATGACCACATTCAGCGCATGTTCGAATCGGTCGACGCCGATGTCCGCGTTTTGCCCGGGCATGGCGCACCGGGCGTGCATGTCAAACGCCAAGATCGCAGGATCGAACCGCCGCCGGTGTTGGAAATGCCTGCCGCGGTGATTGCACCGGAATCGACGCCGGTGGAATTAGAGACGGAGACCATTCCGATCAGCGACTTCCATGAGCAGCCGCCCCTCGTCTCCGCTCCGGACGAATATATGTTGCGGGACGAACTCGCTGTCCCCACCACAGCGCCGCTGTTCGAATTGGAGGACTATCTTGCCGCGGACTCGCCGCCCAACCTGCTACCAGTCGCCGTGAATGATCCCGCTGAGGAACACGGCATGCAGGACGAACATGACGCCTTCTACGGCGAACTGGTGGACGACGATGCCTTCGACGACGGGCCGTGGTGGGAACCGTCTCCTCGCAGTTGGGTCGAAGGAGAACCGGCCGCCTGACGCCAAGGTCAAACGACAGGAAGATGTAGGACAGGAAAATAATTGCCGTCCATCTGCATCTTCCTGTCCTTCATTTTCTTGTCACCTGGCTGGGGTGCATAAGGGCAATTGATTTTACGCTGCGGTAGCTAGCGGGCGTTTTATCTC
>CAZFLF010000824.1:0-3873 GCA_964519825.1 uncultured Pirellulaceae bacterium
CATAGCCCAGGGTTGCCCGCGCATGCGGGCTACCCTGGGAGAGCGAGAGTCGAGGCATTCTACCCCGAAGGGGTTGCGGCCCTTGAGAAACGCCGATGACGGAACCCCGTTGGGGTACGAGCATCGGTGGAATCTGTTTCCCAGGGTAGCTCGCAACGCTCGCAACCCTGGGCTATGTGACACAACTCCTTCGGAGTAAACGCGACTGCGAAAGGCGGGAACTTGGAACTGCTGTCATTCCTTGAGTAACTGGCCATACACATCGTCCTCAGCACTGTCCCATATCGCGGCCAGTGACTTCTCACTTACGCCTAGCCAGAACTCGGCCTCGTCGTTGGGCAGTAACGTCACCAATACTTTCGCACCCTCTGGCAATTCAGCATCTTCGAGGAGCTCAATTCTTCCCTCTCGAATGACTGCCCAGACTGTATTCAACATGGTCGCACCTCGAGTCGTTCCGCGTGAAATTGCCGATGTGTGTTAGTTGAATTATAGCCAGTACAATCGGAGCTTAGGAACGGCATCCGTTGAAGGGGGAGCAGTGTCGGCCGCAACGACACGGTCACCGGCTCGATCATCAGCGCCACATTTGTCGCGGGAACGGTTCGTCGTTCCAAATGCTTATGAGTTTTGATCTACAACACTGTCGGAAAAAGATTCGGCATTCGTGTTTGTCGGCAGCTCAACGACGGAAACTTCGAGGTCCAACTCGCGGTATAGACACCTTCGCAACTGGTCCTCTGCACGCTTGAGAATCTGCCGAACTCGCTCGCGAGTAAGCCCGGCAGACCTCCCAATCTTCGCGAGCGTTTGCGGGGCGCCGTTGATTCCATACCGCAACCGCACGAATCGCCGATCACGGGGCCGCAGTCGATCGATTGCTGCTCGGACCGCCGCTACTCGTTCCGCAGAAACTTGTTGGTCGAGCGGCTGGAATCCGGGAGCAACCAGTTGGTGAGCCTGCCGGTACTCGGGCTCGCGCCGATCAGATAGGGACCGTACGTTCAATGCTCGCTCGAAGCCACGCCACTCGCCGAAAAACGAGTCGTCAGCCATGCATCGTCGCTCGAGTTCCTCTTTGGCGAATGCTGGTCCAAATTTGGCGGCGAGCTTGTCGAGATGACGTCGGACTAGAAACAGGGAATCCGCAATTCGAATCGGCACGTGAATGAACAATGCTTCTTTGGCTCTATAGCGCTGGCACGTCTGGCGAAACCAATAGTTCGCATAAGTGGAAAACTGATAGCCTCGCTTGGGATCAAACCGACTTGCTGCTTCAATTAGCCCAAGCATTCCGATTTGAGCGGCATCGTCGGCGTCGACGCCGCATGACACTTGCAGCCATTTCGAAAGGTAACGGGCGATAGGTCGGTGGAACAGCACAAATCTGCCAAACGCATCGGGTTCACCGTTGGCCATGGCAACGGCGAGTTCGACGCTGCGTTCGGCGTACCGTTGCCGCTTGGCATCGGGCAAGTATTGAACGATTGTGCTCATGTTTTGTTGCTACGCGCGGCAGAATCACCAGCGATTGTACAGCTCGAACAAGCAGTTTGAAAATCGATTAGGGTGGCAGGGCCGCCGTCCAATCGGGAGTCGTTCGGCCAATTGATCCGATTCGGCCGGCAAGCGAAGCGGACCCCTCCCCTGTACCCTCCCGGCCAGCGTCGCTAGTTTGTCTGCGTTGCAGCCGAGCATTTTCGTTCATGAGGAACTTGTCATGGGTTGTTTTGAAGGTAAACACGGTTTGATTCTGGGGGTCGCCAACGATCGGTCGATTGCCTGGGCGATCGCCCAACAGGTCATGGATCAAGGAGGGGTCTGCGGTTTCAGCCACCTTCCAGACAAGCCGGACGATGAACGGAAGAAGAACCGTCGCCGTGTGGAGAGTCTGACTGAGAAATATCCCAACAACGCCCGATTTCTCACGCCGCTAGATGTGCAGCGCGACGACGACATCGCCGCGCTCATGGCCAAAGCCAAGGAGGAGTTCGGCCGAATCGATTTCCTGTTGCATTCGATCGCGTACGCCACGCTCGAAGATTTGCGACGTGAGACGATCGCGACCAGCCGCGATGGATTCAAGTTGGCGATGGAGATCAGTGCGTACAGTTTGCTGGCCGTGGTGAATGCGGCCCGCGAACTGTTCAGTCCAAATAGTGCGGTGCTGACCCTGACCTATTTTGGTGGCGAGCGGATTGTCCCAGGCTACAACGTGATGGGGATTTGCAAAGCCGCCCTGGATGCGTCGATGAAGTATGCCGCGTTCGATCTGGGCCCGGCGGGGGTCCGAGTCAACGCGCTCAGCGCGGGGCCGCTCAAGACGCTCGCGTCGTCGGCGGTCGGCGCGAAAGGGATGGAATCGCTTTACGAAGCCGTCTCGCCGATGGGACGCAACATCACCCACGAAGAAGTCGGCCGCGTTGGTGCGTTCCTGCTGTCCGACCAGTCGTCCGGCATCACCGCTGAAATCATGCACGTCGACTGCGGATACAACGCGATGGGTTCGCCCGGCCGGATGCTGGACAAGTTGAAACCGGCCGGCGCATGAGCGTCCGGTAGTTCGAGCTACGTCACGGCGGAGTGTGACGGCTACGGGTGAGCGCTGAGCCAATCGTAGGGTTGCATGGAACCTCCCGATGGCAATTTGACGGTCAGGAACTTGGCTTGCTTGCCGACTCGGAGGCTGCCGAGCTCCTGATCCAACCCCAACGCGTAGGCCCCGTGGATGGTGGCCATACGCAGGATCTCCTCCGGGGCCACGTCGGGATGCCGTACCGCCGCGAAACGAAGTTCCTTGAGCATTTCCAGATCGGGATTTGAGGCGCGCGAATCGGTGCCCAAGGCGACTCGCGCCCCACCGTCTAGCAGCGCTCTTAGTGGGTACGGCGCGTGGCCGAAATAGGCATGGGTCCGTGGGCAGTAGACAACAGTTAATCGATCGCGGTGGTCTGCCACGAATTGCCGCTCGTCGTCAGCGAGGTAGTTGCCGTGAACCACCAGAGCATGGTGCGCCTGGGCGAGCACTCGCAGGTAATCGAGCGGTCGCGAGCCACGGCGAATCGCATTAGGAGTCCAGGCATTCAGCTCCGATAGTAACTCCAGGAATGGTCCGGTTCCGTCGCGGAGCAACTGCAATTCGTCCATCGACTCCGCCAGATGCATCGCCACCGGCACTCGCCGGTCCGCGGACAGTCGTACGACAGCGCCGAGCAAATCGGGATGAACTGTATACGGTGCATGCGGACTGATTCCCGTTCGGAGTGTCTTCGTCCCGGCCGGTGGAGTGGCGAGAAAACTGTGCGCCTGGCGCAGAAGTGGCTCGATCCGAGCCGGCGACAGTCCGATCAATTCCAAAAACACGACGCCCGCTAACCCCGCCGCGTCAAGTTCCTCGGTCGATAATGCCGAGTTCGCGATTTCGCCGATTCCGCTCGCGCCGCCGCGGCAAACTTCGTCCGCTCCCGCTCGGATGGCCGCACGCATGGACCCGACGGACGTCTCCTCGCAATCCCGTTCCGTTCGCCAGGAGATTACGCGGCGAATCCAGTCTGTGAACGGCATGCCAGGAGTGCCAAGCGGCTGTGTCAGCGAACTGAATTCCAAATGGGTATGCGCGTTGATGAACGCCGGCAGAACAACCACGTCCTCCCAAGAACCAACCGAATCGCCTGCGGGAGCCGGGCCAACAAATGCGATTCGCCCTCGATCAACAACTAACAATCCATCCCGAATCGGCGGCGACTCGGCGGTAAAAATCCACCGCGCTCGAATGGCGACTGGCGCTGGCGATGGAACAGAGGGATTCATGAACCAGAGGTCAGAGGTCAGAGGTCAGTGGTCAGAGTTTTGGTTGGTCATTGGTCATTGGGA
>CAZFLF010000825.1:0-3870 GCA_964519825.1 uncultured Pirellulaceae bacterium
CGCCTGGCCTATTTCCTCTGGAGCAGTGCTCCCGACGACGAGTTGCTGCAAGCGGCGTCGCGTGGTGAGTTGCGAAAATCGGACAACCTCGAACGACAAGTGCGTCGACTGCTGGCCGACGCCAAATCCCGGGCGCTGGTTGACAATTTCGCCGGGCAGTGGTTGCAACTGCGCAAATTCGACGAGCTCACGATTAGTCGAGGCCACTTCCCAGCGTTTACGTCGCAGCTCCGCGCCGACATGCGACAAGAAACGACGATGTTCTTCGCGAACTTGCTACGTGAGGATCGGAGTTTGTTGGAGATGTTGAACGCGGATTACTCGTTCCTCAACGAACGGCTGGCAGGGCACTACGGCGTGCCCGACGTCCGCGGCGCGGAATTTCGCCGAGTGTCCCTGACGGGGACCGAGCGCGTCGGGGTGCTATCGCACGGCAGCGTGTTGACCGTCACCTCCAATCCAACCCGCACATCGCCGGTGAAGCGCGGCAAGTGGATTCTGGAGAACATCCTCGGGGAACCTCCCCCCGCCCCACCTCCCAATGTTCCGGAATTGAAAGAAGAAGACGGTGAAAAGCTGACCGGCTCGCTGCGACAACGCATGGAGCAGCATCGGGCAAATCCCAGCTGCTCGGTCTGCCACCAACGCATGGATTCGCTGGGGTTTGCCTTGGAGAATTTCGACGCCGTCGGGGCTTGGCGCACCACCGAAGGAAAGTTCCCGATCGATAGTGTCGGCGAGTTGCCTAGTGGGGAAAGGTTTTCCGGTCCGCGAGAGTTGGCAAAGCTGTTGCTGGATACCAAGCAGGACGCATTTGTCCGCTGCGTCACCGAAAAGATGCTGATTTACGCCCTAGGGCGCGGAATCGAGTATAACGACAAGTGCGCGGTCGATAAGATAACCAAGGCCCTGGCCAAGAACGAGTTCCGATTTTCGACTTTGATTCTGGAGATCGTGCGAAGCGAGCCATTCCAGCGTCAAGGAACCAAACGAATCCCCTAGCAATCGCCAATCACGGCCGTCCCCGTCGCGTGCCACAAACTGATTTGGAGCAAATGCATGTCGAATCGCCTGTCACGTCGAACCGTATTACGCGGGATGGGGACAGCTATTGCGTTGCCGTGGTTGGAAGCCATGTTGCCACGCAATTGCTATGGAGCTCCGACCGATGCGGCTGCTCCTGTACGTATGGCCTTTCTAAGTGTTCCGAATGGCAAACACATGCCCGACTGGATCCCGACGGAAGAGGGCGAGAACTTTACGGTGCCGAAGATTCTGGAACCAGTTGCCAAGTTCAAATCCGACATGCTGGTGTTGACCGGTCTGGCGCTCGACGGTGGGAAAGCGCATGGGGACGGTCCCGGCGATCACGCGCGGAGCTGTGCTTCGTTTCTCACCGGAGCTCACCCGAAGAAGACCGACGGCGCGGACATTGCCAATGGCATATCGGTCGACCAGTTTGCAGCCGGGAAGCTTGGCCACCTGACGCGATTTCCGTCGTTGGAACTTGGCGTCGAACGCGGAGCGCAATCGGGCAATTGCGATTCAGGATATAGCTGTGCCTATTCCGCCAACATCGCGTGGCGTACCGCGACCACGCCTGTGCCGAAAGAGGTCGATCCGGCCGCTGTGTTTGATCGTTTGTTTGGCAACGGCGACAAGGGGGAACAAGGCAAGGCCCAAGCGAAGCGCGATCAATATCGCCGCAGTGTTCTCGATTTCGCGCTTGATGATGCCCAGCGTTTGCAGAAGCAACTGGGAGTTAACGACCAACGGAAGCTAGACGAGTACTTGTATGCGGTGCGGGACGTGGAGCGACGATTGGTGGAGTCGGAGAAACTGCGCGGCAAGGAACCGGACGTTCCCGACTATCCGCGACCAGCTGGAGTGCCGCGCGAGTTCGCCCAGCATGTGGAATTGCTTTTCGACATGATGGCTTTGGCCTTCCAAACCGATTCCACGCGCGTCATTTCCTTCATGTATGCCAACGAAGGAAGCAATCGCAACTATTCGCAGATTGGCGTCAGCGAAGGACACCACGACCTGTCCCACCATGGCAGCGACGCGGAGAAGCAGGCCAAGATCAGTAAGATCAATCATTATCACATTACACTGCTGGCCGGCTTCTTGGAGAAGCTGAGCACGATTCGAGAAGGCGATCGCCGGTTGCTTGACAATTGCCTGTTGATCTATGGCAGCGGCCTCGGCGACGGGAATCGGCACAACCACAACGACTTGCCCATCGCAGTTTTCGGTCGCGGCGGGGGTGCGTTGCGGACCGGCCGTCACGTGAAATATCCGGAAGACACTCCCCTGACCAATCTTTATCTCTCGGCGCTCGACATTTTCGGCGCACCGACTTCGAAATTCGCCGACAGTACCGGCAAGCTCGCAGGTTTGGTTTGACCGGACGCGGCCTTGTTTGGTGATCCGCCTGCGGGTGGCTATTGCTCGGTGAACATGCGGCGAATCAGGGCCAAGGATCGGTGAAAGCGTTTGCGAATGGCCTCGATACCCGAGCTAAACCTGGCGCCGATGCTGACCCAGCTCTTACCGGCGAGCCACATCTCGAGGATCTGACGATCTTGCTCAGGAAGCCGTGCTCGGATCGACTCGAGATCCTCGTTGAAGCTGGCTCGTCGCGCGGGATCGGCATCCGCGGAGATCAGATTTGACTCGTCCTCGCCAAGGGCTTCCATGCGACGATAATCGCGGCGCCGCGCGGTGAGATGCCGGCGCAAATCACGGACTTTTCGTTCCACCGCGCGGGATACGTATTTCAAAAACTCCTCCTCGCTACCCAGCGAGTTCAGCGCGTCTTCCTCCCAAACGCGGCACACCACCGAGTCGAAGATATCGTGAGGTGTCGTGGCCCATTCGATGCGTTTCGCCTTGAGCCGCCTCAAGATTACACGGCGAAAATGGGGACCATAGTCCAAATACAATCGCTCCCGCGCTCCGTGGTCTCCAGCCCGTGCCAGACGCAACAGTTGTTGGAAGTCCGATGGACCATCGCTCGCCGCGGGGACGCTTTCCATGTCGAGATCCTCGCTAATTAGTGCACCCCTAACTGGAAGGGCGTTTATATCTGGAGTGCAGAGCGAAGTCAAAGACTAGCGATTTGTCGGTGAGTCATTTTTTTTGCACAGGTCGTTCGACGGCGCGTCACAACATCGTCCCGAGAATTCTTTTCATTTTTCTGTCCGTCGACACCCCCGTTTAGCGTTAATACTATTGGGGAGTGATCGGTCACTCCTTCGCCCACTACAATCGAGGGAGCATCATCATGAACCTGCGTAGTAGTTCCGTGCGTCACCGGTTCAACACTCGTCGCACACGCCGGAAGCAGCATCGGCGACTGTTCCTTGAAGGACTCGAATCGCGCCGCCTGTTGACCGCGGATCTTCCGCTTGGCGATTCTCCTTTGCAAAATCACGATCAGCCACTTGATGCCAACGACGATAACTCGATAACCTCGCTCGATTTCGTCGTGGTGGTCAACGCCGTCAATCGGCTGGGCGATGGTGCATTGCCGTATGAAGAATCGCCGTATCAAGAATCGCCGTATGGGAACGCCGCGTCCGATGCGGTGGGTGAGCCCGGCATGTACCCAGACATTAACGGGGACCAGTTCATTACCTCCCTCGATGCGTTGGCACTGGCCAACTGGTTTCTCCACACTACGCCAGACTCCGTCGATGCACTGGTGGCATCAGTGCTAGACCAAATGCCGCAATCGTCGAGCGGTTCAATTCCGGACAGCTCCAGTCTGGCTGGCGAAGCGGGCGCTGACGAATTGATCCCTGACGAACCAATCTCTGGTGTATCGAACCCTGACGGTTCGGACACAGGCGGTTCGGACACAGGCGG
>CAZFLF010000826.1:0-3868 GCA_964519825.1 uncultured Pirellulaceae bacterium
GAACTGGAATCCATTGCTCAAACCTGGAGCGAGCATTGCAGCCACAAGACCCTGGCCGGACGCATCGCCTACCGTGACGAACGGGGCGAGCGGCGATTCGAGAATATGCTTAAGGAGACGATCTTTGCCGCGACCCAGGAGATTCGCCAGCAGCTCGGCGAGGACGATTGGTGCGTGAGTGTCTTCAAGGATAACGCCGGTATCATTCGCTTCGACGATCAATACAACGTCTGCTTCAAGGTCGAAACGCACAACCATCCGTCGGCGCTTGAACCGTACGGCGGAGCGAACACCGGACTGGGCGGCGTGATCCGCGACCCGCTCGGAACGGGGCTGGGTGCGAAACCGATTTGCAACACCGATGTATTCTGCTTTGCTCCACTCAACACGGCCGCCGATACCTTGCCTCCCGGAGTGCTCCATCCGCGCCGCGTGCTGAAGGGGGTTGTCTCGGGCGTGCGTGATTATGGCAACCGGATGGGCATCCCCACGGTGAACGGAGCGGTTTATTTCGATCGCCGGTATTTGGGAAACCCGCTCGTCTATTGCGGCAACGTCGGCTTGATACCACGCGACAAATCCTTCAAGGAGCCGCTGCCCGGTGATTGGATCGTGGCGGTCGGTGGGCGCACCGGCCGCGACGGTATTCACGGCGCGACCTTCAGTTCCGCCGAGTTGACGAGCGACAGCGAGAGCGTGTCCGGCGGCGCGGTGCAAATCGGCAACGCGATCACCGAAAAAATGCTGCTCGACGTGGTGCTCGAGGCCCGTGATCGCGGTTTGTTTCACGCGATCACCGATTGTGGAGCCGGCGGTTTCTCCTCCGCTGTTGGTGAAATGGGGGCGGAGATCGGGGCCGAAGTCTGGCTCGACCGAGCGCCACTCAAATACGATGGGCTCTCCTATACCGAAATTTGGATCTCTGAAGCACAAGAGCGCATGATCCTCGCAGTCGCGCCTGATAAGTGGGACGAGTTCCAAGCGTTGTGCCAAGCCGAGAGTGTCGAAGCCACGATCTTGGGTAAGTTCGAGCCAACCGGCCGGCTGCGGTTGATGTACCACAGCCAGCAAGTCGCCGATCTTGACATGCATTTCCTGCACGACGGTCGCCCTCCCGTGGTGCGCGATGCCGTCTTTCAGCCGCCGGCACCTCGGCCCCTCTCCGCGCCGCGACGACCGGTCGATTTTGCCGAGTCCTTGGCAAAAATCCTTGGCTCCCCCAACGTGGCCAGCAAGGAATGGATCATTCGCCAATACGACCATGAGGTGCAGGCCGGCAGCGTCATTAAGCCGTTGGTCGGAGTCGCAAACGACGGCCCGAGCGACGCGGCCGTCGTCCGCCCGGTGCTGACATCACAACGCGGTATCGTGATTGCCTGCGGCATGAATCCACGTTATGGCGATCTCGATCCACAACACATGGCGGCCAGCGCCATCGACGAGGCGATTCGCAATTGCGTGGCAGTCGGCGCTGATCCTAACCGCATCGCGATTTTGGACAATTTCTGCTGGGGATACACGGACCGTCCCGAAACACTTGGCTCGTTGGTCCGCGCGGCCATAGCTTGCCACGATGTCGCTGTTGCCTTTGGAACTCCATTCATCAGCGGCAAAGATAGCTTGAACAATGAATTCAGTTACGAAGTGAACGGCGATCGGCGCACCATCGCCATTCCGCCATCGCTGCTGATCAGTGCGATCGGTCAAGTTGACGACGTGCGACAGTGCGTGACAATGGACTTGAAGGAGCCGGGAAATCTGTTGTACCAGGTCGGGCTAACCTGCAACGAACTGGGTGGCTCCCATTTTTCACTCGTCAACGAATTGGAAGGCGGTGAGGCCCCGCAACTCGACGCGACCCGCGCAAAAGCCACATTTGCGGCTCTGCATCGCGCGATCAAATCCGGCTGGGTACGAGCGTGCCACGATCTGAGTGAGGGGGGGTTGGCCGTGGCCGTGTCGGAGATGTCGTTTGCCGGAGGCTACGGTGCCCAGATCAACGTCGATAACACTCCCCATCAACTGCCATTCGGTCCGCGACAACTGGAACGTACGATCGCACTGCTGTTTGCTGAATCGAATTCCCGATTTGTCTGTGAAGTGCCTCGGGCGCGGCAAGCCGAGTTTGAACAGGCTTTGTCCGGGCTCCCCGTTGCCTGTATCGGCGAAGTCTCCGCGACGCCGCGTTTAGTCATCACCTGTGACGGTGCGACGCTAATCGATACCAACCTGGCTTGGCTGAAAGAAGCCTGGCAACGAACGCTGAGATTGTGAGTTGTGGCCGTAGGCAAATGACCAAATCCCGGTCGCAATGACCAAATCCCAATGACCAATGACCAATGAAGAAGACCTCTGACCTCTGACCACTGACCACTTCCGCATGCCAACACCTCACGTACTAGTCCTGCGAGCGCCTGGAACGAATTGCGATCACGAGACGGCGTTCGCGTTCGAGAAGGCTGGCGCCACGGCGCAGCGCAAGCACATCAACGAACTGCTCGCAACACCCGCGATCACCAGCGAGTTTCAGATCTTGTGCGTGCCTGGTGGATTCAGTTATGGGGATGACATTGGCGCCGGCCGCATTCTGGGCAACCAGATCCGCCATCATTTGGGAGGCGTTTTGCAGGAGTTCAAGGCCGCTGGGAAGTTGATTTTGGGTATTTGCAACGGCTTTCAAGTCCTCATCAAGTCGGGAGTGCTGCTCGCCGACGACGAACATGGCGAGCCTGCGACGCTGACCTGGAATGATTCGGCTCGTTACCAGGACTTGTGGGTCCACCTGGCGGCGATGGGGCGGTTGTGCGTGTTCTTGCATGGGATCGAACGGATGTATCTCCCCGTGGCGCACGCCGAGGGAAAGTTCGTGCCGCGCGATCAGACGGTCTGTGAGCGATTGCGAAGTCAAGAACAGTTGGCGTTGCGTTACGTGCCGGCGGCGGCGAGCGCAGCAACCGACACTCCGCTCCCATTTCCCGTCAACCCGAACGGTTCGACGGCAAACGTCGCGGGCGTGTGCGATGAGACCGGGCGAGTCTTCGGGCTGATGCCGCATCCGGAACGACATCTCGAGCGAACGCACCATCCGCGCTGGACTCGTGGCGAAGGCCGCGAACCGGGTGACGGTTTCGCGATCTTCCGCAACGCCGTGCAATACTTCGCATGAACCACGATTCGGCTTCTCCACGACGTGTGGCGGTTATTGGCGGCGGCTTTACCGGATTGGCGGCTGCACATCGGATTTGCGAACTTGCGCCCGACACTCGGCTCACGCTGTTCGAGGCGGGTGATCATGTCGGCGGCGTCATTCGAACCGAACGTTGCGGCGAGTATCTCGTCGAGAACGGCGCGGACATGTTTACCACGCGAGAGCCGTGGGCGATTGACCTGTGTCGCCGGCTGGGGCTGGAAGGCGAGCTGATCAATACAAA
Source organism: uncultured Pirellulaceae bacterium (assembly GCA_964519825.1). Lineage (GTDB taxonomy): Bacteria > Planctomycetota > Planctomycetia > Pirellulales > Pirellulaceae > CAZFLF01. The sequence continues at coordinate 3,432 of CAZFLF010000826.1, forward strand.
CGCCCAGCATGCCCGCGCGTTCGTCATCCATCGCGGCCGGCTTTGTCCCGTACCAGATGGTTTCGCGCTCATGACTCCTGGCAAAGTCTGGCCGATTATCAAGACACCGTTGTTGAGTCTCGGCGGCAAATTGCGAATGGCCTGCGAATATTTCGTCCCGCGCCGTACCGAGGAATCCGATGAAAGTCTGGCCGAGTTCGTCACGCGCCGGCTTGGTCGACAGGCCTATGAGCGACTCGTTCAGCCGTTGATTGGCGGCATCTACACCGCCGACCCGACGAAACTCAGCATGCAGGCCGCACTGCCGCAGTTTGTCGAGATGGAACGCAAATACGGCGGGTTAATCCGCGGATTGCGCCAGTCTCGTTCAGCCGGCGACGAGATAGCGAGCAAGTCGGCGGGAGCGCGCTACGGTTTGTTCGTCGCGCCGCGCGCCG
>CAZFLF010000827.1:0-3864 GCA_964519825.1 uncultured Pirellulaceae bacterium
CGATCTTTCCCAAACGGGAACAAATCCCGGCGTGGTTGAATTCACTGTGCTCGACCAGAGCGCCGGATGTCGTCGCGGGATTTCTGCCAAAGGTGTCGCCTGGCGTGTTGTTAGCAGCGTTGTTGGGGGGCGCGGTCGCTCTGGTACTGCGCTATACCGTCTTCGGGCGTCATGTGTTTGCACTGGGTTCGAATGAATCGACCGCGCGATTGTGTGGAATCAATATTCCGCTGACAAAAATCGCGGTCTATACACTCTCGGGAATGTTCATTGCCATCGCCGGAGTGTATCACTTCGCAACCTTGAAGATTGGCAATCCAGTCGAAGGGGTCGGGCTCGAACTGCAAGTTATCGCGGCGGTCGTGATCGGCGGCGGCAGTTTGAGCGGCGGACGCGGTTCGGTATTGGGCTCGTTAACCGGAGCGGCCATCATGTCGGTGATTCGCAGCGGCTGCGACCAGCTCAGCGTCCCGAATCCGTATCAAGAGATCATCATTGGGTTGATTATCGTCGCCGCGGTTGCCGTCGATCAATTACGCCAGCGACGTTGAAACGGAATAGGAGACGGCACACATCAATTTCGGAGATGGAAAGATGTTTCTAGCGTTTGGAGAGATCATGGCGCGGTTCGCGCCGCCGGATCGATTGCGATGGCGGCAGGCGCTGCCGGGTCGGATTGAAGTGACGTGGGGCGGCGGTGAAGCGAATGTCAGCGCATCGCTGGCAATGTTTGGGCATCCCGTACGGTACGTCACCGCCCTCCCGCGACAGCCGATTGCCGAGAGTATCGCCGCGACCTTGCGCGGACTGCGAGTCGACGTCGAACAAATCCTGTGGCGAAAAACAGGACGACTGGGACTGTACTTCGTCGAAGTCGGCGCCAATCAACGGGGATCGACTGTGATCTACGACCGCGATTTTAGCGCCGTCAGTTTGGCTGGACCCGACGAGTTTGACTTCTCGCAGATTCTCCAGGGCGTAACCTGGTTGCATGTGACGGGGATCACTCCCGCGATCAGCGAGCAAGCTTTCCGCACTAACCTGGCACTCGTGCAACGCGCCGACACCGCTGGAGTCACGATTTCCTGCGATTTGAATTTTCGCAAGAAGCTCTGGAACTGGCGGCCAGGAACCAAGAGCCAGGACCTAGCTCGCGAATGCATGATCCAAACGCTGCGTCACGTCGATGTGGTTATTGCCAACGAAGAGGACGCGGCGGATGTGCTCGGCATTCATGCGGCGGATTCCGATGTTGCCAAAGGGCATCTCGATGCCGTGGCTTACGAACAGGTCGCGCGTGAGATCGTGAGCCAATTCCCCAACGTGCGGCGTGTCGCGATTACACTCCGCGAAAGTATCTCGGCCGACCATAACAACTGGGGCGGAATGCTTTTCGACGCGCAGTCCGGAAAATCCTGCTTCGCGCCTCTTGATGCGTCTGGACGCTACGCACCCTACTCCATTACGGACATCGTCGACCGGATCGGCGCTGGTGATTCGTTCGCCGCGGGGCTGCTACACGCCTTGAATTCGCCGACGCACAATTCGCCGCAGGCTGCGATTAGTTTTGCCGTTGCGGCCAGTTGCCTCAAACATTCGATCCATGGTGACTTCAACTATGTCACGGAATCGGAAGTGACAGCCCTCATCGCCGGCAACGCTTCTGGCAGAGTGCAGCGGTAGATCGTGGCCGCGTCTCTCCGAGACGCGCAGCCCCAATTGGCAGCCAGACCCTGCAACCCGGAAACGCCCACTTCAACCAATTAGTAGCACAAGGGTGCGCGTCTCGGAGAGACGCGACCACTACGGACGACAAACACGGTCGAATAGCCGCTCGAAGCGCACGCGGTTCTCATTGGTGTATTCGCGACAGTCCGTCACGAGCTGTTGTTCATCTTCGTATCCGAGCAAGAATGCCAATTTCTTCAATTCGGCGGGATCGTCCGGCAGGTCGTGGCGGGCCGTCGTGTTCATCAACCGCAAACCCGACTCGATGCTACGTAGAAACCGGTATGATTTTCGCCAAAACTCGGCATCGTCTGCAGAGACATGTCCGGCATCGCGCAACGCGTCGAGCGCGTCGAGCGTGCTCGGTACAAGTACGGTGGGGGACTCCGCCGCGTGCCGCAATTGCAGAGTTTGGACGGCAAATTCAATGTCAACGGTCCCACCTGGACCACGTTTCAGGTTGAGCTTTGTCGCGGTCTCTTCCAACCGTTGCCGCATCGCCCGAATCTCGGACGCGTTGGTCGGTTGCCACGGCGGCTCGACGATGCAGCGTCGCACGACGTCTAGCGTTGCTTGCCGCGCCGACTCTGACCCGCAAATCGGTCGCGCTTTGCACAGCGCCTGGCGCTCCCAAAGCTGCCCATCTCCCTCAGCGAAGTACCGGTGCAATTCGTCCAGCGACCAGGTCAACGAACCACTGCGGCCGGTCGGGCGCAACCGCGGATCGAGCTCATACAGCCGGCCATAAGGACCAAGCTGCGTGACTACTTTGATAATTCGTTGGGCCAGCTGGCTGAAGAAATGCTGGTTCGTGGTCACATTCGTCCGCTGGCTCGGACGGAGTGCCCGGGTCGACCCTTCGGACTCGTAGAGAAACACGACGTCGAGGTCGCTGTGATAATTTGGCTCGCGCCCGCCCAGCTTTCCCATCGCCAGAATGACGAGCGATGCGGGCTGTCCATCGCGTTCGCCGCCAGAGATTGTTGGCACGCCGTGCTTCTCGACCAGCTTCTCAAATTCGCGCCGGGCGATTTCATTGAGGCAAACCTCGGCAATGTCGGACAAAGCGCGATGCGTGTCTTGGATGTCTTCTTTGCCCAGGATATCGCGCACGCCCACACGGAGGTGCTGGGCATTTTTGAAGCTGTGCAGGATCGGTTCGATGTCCTCGGCGCCTCGACATAATTCCGCGAGAGTTCGGTCCAGCCAATCCAAAGTCGGCAGTTTGTCGAGGACGAGCGAGTCCATCAGCTCGTCGATCATTCCCGGGCTGCTCGTCAAAATGCCGGACAAAAATGGGCTCGACGCGCACAACTGGACGTACAGTCGGAGTGACGGCGGATTAAAGCTAAACAGCTCCCACAGCACCCCTTTGCCGCCGAGCGAGTCGCTCACTTTGCTCAGGCTGACCAGTGTGGCGTCGGGGTCTGGAGTGGCCGCGATCGCCTGCAGCAAATGAGGTGCGATCGAGGCCAAAAAGTGCCGGCAGCGGCGAGTCGACAGAAAAGAGATCTTTTCCGTCGCCAGCGCCATCAGATTTGTGTAGGCATCTTGCACATCACGGAAACCATACCGTCCCAGCACTTCTTGCACGGTTTCCGGCGACGGCTCCGGATCGAGCACCAAATCGGATTCCGGCCGCGACGACTCGTCATCGCTGAACGCATCGTGCAAAAGATGATCGAGAATCTTGCGATTGAGTTCGGTCTTGGACTTCAGATCGGCTTTGAATTGAGCCAAGGCCGGGCTGTCGGGCTTGTCCACATAACCCATTCGAATCGCCACGCGACGCAACTCCGCTTCGTCTTCCGGCAGCGTGTGGGTTTGCAAATCGAACATGATTTGCAGCCGATGCTCCAGATTGCGGAGAAACGTGTAATGGTCCTCCAGCAGCGAACGTTCTTGCCAAGTCAGACAACCTTCCTGTTCCAACCGCGCGATGGCATCAAGCGTGTTACCGGTTCGAATCTTCGGCTGGTCCCCGCCGTTGAGCAGTTGCAGGAACTGGATCACGAATTCGATATCGCGGATTCCGCCGTGCCCCGTTTTAACGTTGCGTTCATCGTTTCCTTCGCGCCGCGCGCGCTGCTCGATCCGGCGTTTCAGCGCCTTAATGCCAGTGATATCGGCTCGACT
>CAZFLF010000828.1:0-3863 GCA_964519825.1 uncultured Pirellulaceae bacterium
CGGCTGGTCGGCATTCTGACCCGGCGCGACCTCCGATTTCTCGAGCAAAGCGACATCCCAATTGCGGAAGTTATGACGAAGGAGAACTTGGTAACGGCTACGGGGGAAGTATCGCTTGAAGAAGCTGAGAAGATTTTAACGGCGAAAAAGGTGGAGAAACTTCTGCTGGTTGACGAATCATATTGCCTGACCGGACTGATCACGATCAAAGACATCGACATGATGAAGCGGTTTCCGCATGCCAGCAAAGATAGGCAAGGCAGGTTGCGAGCGGGGGCTGCGGTCGGAGTCTTTGACTATGAACGAATTGAAGGACTGATTGCTAGCGGAGTCGATGTCGTCGTAGTGGACAGTGCTCACGGCCATTCCAAAAACGTCATCGATACGGTTTCGGAGATCAAGCGACGGTGGAACATTGATGTGGTCGCAGGCAATGTCGCCACCGGCGACGGATGCCGCGACTTGATTCGGGCCGGCGCGGATGCAGTGAAAGTGGGAATTGGACCGGGATCGATTTGCACCACGCGAGTCATCTCGGGTGTTGGCGTGCCTCAGATCACGGCGATTTATAACGCAGCCAAGGCGGCACGGGGAACGGATGTCACGATCATCGCGGATGGCGGCATCCGGTATTCGGGAGACATTACCAAGGCCATCGCCGCGGGCGCCCATGCCGTGATGATCGGCGGGTTGTTTGCCGGCCTGGCGGAAAGTCCGGGGGGTACGATTTTGTACCAGGGACGGACCTTCAAGCAGTATCGCGGGATGGGTTCTCTGGGTGCAATGGTGAAAGGGTCCAGCGAACGTTATCGGCAAGAGGACTCCGAACCCGGAACCGGAAAGCTGGTGCCGGAGGGAGTCGAAGGGCGAGTGCCGTACAAGGGACCGCTCAGTGATTTCGTTTATCAGTTGGTGGGAGGTTTGCGGGCCGGGATGGGGTATTGCGGCACGCGGACCATTGATGAGTTGCGAACGGAAACAAAATTCATCCAAGTCTCGGCGGCGAGCGTAAGAGAAAGTCATCCGCATGACATCGCGATCACACAGGAAGCACCGAATTACAGCCCGGAATCTCCCGGCAAGGACTCGAACTAGCTGCAGCCGGTGGCGAGCGATCGTTGTGGAGGCGGGACGCGCGTGCCTCGCCGGGTTGCTGGCCGCCGCCCTGAACTCGGGAAGTCCGGCGCTGGCTGACGAGTTGGGCCGGCCGCCTGCGATACTGAGCATCTCCCAGGACGCAAAACCGATCGAATTCGCGAAGCGCGAAGCACCGGAAACCAGATCGAACGGCGGGGTAAAGCAAAGCTCGGCCCAGTGGTCAACCGACGACGCGTCAGTCGAGAGCGATTCATCGAACGCCTGGAAGCTGCGGTGGCGCAAATCCAACAACGTGACGCCAGCGCTGGCAAAGGAACCAAGACCGCTGGCCGCTTCTCGCGCGGTTGTTTGGAACCAGACGAATTTGCCGGCTTCGTCCAGTCATTCCAAGTTGCGAACGGTCGCACAATTCACTCCGATCGATCCATTCGAGGAACCGTATCCCGGCCAAAACCGCAGCAGCCCGAACCGAAGCAGCCCTACTCGAAACGACACGTTCAATACGTTGCAACAACAACCGGTGGAGCCAGAATCCCTTCCCAGCGACGCACCGAAGCCGATGCCTTCCGATACGCTGCCGCCACCGGAGTCAGCCGTTCCAATGCCGGAACGTGATCCTGCACCGACTTCACCGTTTGATCCTGCGCCGACTCCACCGTTCGATTCCGCGCCGACTCCGCCGGGCGATCCCGCGCCGGCTCCACCGTTCGATTCCGCGCCGGCTCCACCACGCGATCTGAGTGGCGGCGATCGGCAGTTGGCTCCGATTCCCGACGACATGCCCTGCGAGCGAACCTACAACGAGCGAAATTGTTGTGTGGACGATGCGAAATGTCTGCAGGCGCAGCAATACGTCACTCAATACAAGATCTCGAGCATTTTGCTCGATATTACCCCCTCCTTTACCAATACCGAGAGTTCAACGAGTCCCGACTTCGTTCCCACGGAAGTGCAAAAGCAAAGGGAGCTGGCCAAGGCTCCGTCACGAACTTGGAAGAATCGTGCGGGCCAAACGGTCGCCGAAGGGCGCTTCGCCGATTATCACAACGGCTTGGTGCATGTCCTCGGTAACGGCGGCCAGACAGTCGAACTCGCGTTCAACGAGTTGAGCAATGACGATGTGTGTTTCGTCACTGCCTGGTGGAGCTTGCCGAGCGAATGCTCGCTAGCGGAAGACGAGTACCAGCCGCGCAACTGGATTGCCTCGACTCTAACCTGGAAGGCGTCGGCTCTGTGCCACAAGCCGCTGTACTTCGAGGAAGTAGCACTAGAACGTTACGGCCACTCGGTCGGGCCGATCAAACAACCCTTTGTGTCCGGGGCACATTTCTTTGGCAGCTTGGCCGCGCTGCCGTATCAAATGGGCATGCATCCCGCCAACGAATGCCAGTATGCCTTGGGATACTACCGTCCCGGCAGTTGTGCGCCGTGGCTCGTACCCCCATTTCCGGTCAGCCTCCGGGGCGCGTTGGCGGAAGCGGGTGCATGGGTCGGTGGGATCTACATCATCCCGTAATCGATTTCGATCGAACGCTTTTTCTTTGGGAGCGATTGGCTCTGAAACGGCGAGGACTTTGTGCCTCGCCGTTTTGTCTTTCTTGAATGCCAGCGTGCCTGAGAATTCAGCAGTAGTGCTGTAATCATTTAGTTCCCGATGATTCGGCCCATTCGCCGGAAAGGTAGCGCAACTTTCGTGTCCCGACCTCCCACCAAATCAGGTTGACTGAGGCACTAGTGGTTCTCCAAACTTGAATTGACAAGTACGATAGCCTTCCAAGGCCGTCGCGCTCATGGTCGGCCTACGAGGGCGAACCTACCATCTTCACCTTGATGGACCACTAGTCATGCGACGACGAGAGTTTCTCCAGACAACGGCGGCGGGAACTTTGGCAGCGGGTTGGTTGCAGGAGAATGCCTGTGCCCGCGATTCGACAGACCATCAACACGGCGGAGATTCCTGCGGACCGACGTATGAGTCGCCCCAGGCCGCGATGAAGGCGGACCGCGAAACGCTGGCGTACTTGCCCGCCATCTATGCTGGAACCAAGGTCAAGCAACCTGATTATCTCGCGACGGTCGACGTAGATCCGAAATCGAAGACCTATTGTCGAGTCATCCATCGGGCGCCGATGCCGAACGTCGGCGACGAACTGCATCACTTCGGCTGGAACGCCTGCAGCAGTTGCCACGGTGACGAAACCAAGATGCGGCGTTATCTGGTGGTCCCCGGATTGGGATCCAGTCGCATTCATATTCTCGACGCCAGCGATCCTCGGGCGCCGAAGCTCCATAAGGTGATCGAGCCCAAAGAGATCGCCGAGAGGACGAATCTTTCGGCGCCCCACACGGTGCATTGCCTTCCCGACGGACGGATCATGATTTCGATGCTCGGCGACGCACAAGGGAACGCGCCGGGCGGTTTCTTGCTGCTCGATGACCAATTCAACGTCGCGGGCCATTGGGAACACGACGCCAAGGCCATGCAGTTCAATTACGACTTCTGGTATCAGCCGCGGCACAACGCCATGATCAGCAGCGAATGGGCCGCGCCGAAGACCGTGCGGCCGGGCTTCGACCTCAAGGACGTCGAGGCCGGCAACTACGGCCAGCGGATTCACTTCTGGGACTGGACCACGCACGAGCTGACGCAGACCATCGACCTGGGCGCCGCCGGCTTGATCCCGCTGGAGGTCCGCTTTCACCACAATCCGGACAGCACGCACGGCTTCGTCGGCGCCGCCCTCAGCAGCACGATGTGGCACTGG
>CAZFLF010000829.1:0-3862 GCA_964519825.1 uncultured Pirellulaceae bacterium
AATGACCAATGACCAATGACCAATGACCAATGACCAATGACCAAGCGATGGTAGCAATTTGTTTATGCATTCGTCATTCGGTATTAACAAGTTTGGCTGATTGGGGTCGTGATTCGCCTAAGGCGTTACACATCTCTCCTCGGAGTCGCGGTGATAACGGCGCACTCAGGGTAAAGATTCCAATGACTGTCTTTACCCTTGGTCATTGGTCATTGGGATTTGGTCATTCGCAAGCCCGGGAGTTCAAGCCATGATCCAGATTCGCAGAGCAGGGGACCGTGGGCATGCGAATCACGGTTGGCTCAACACCCACCACACGTTTTCCTTTTCCTCCTACCAAGACCCGCAACATATGGGGTTTCGCTCGTTGCGCGTGATGAACGAGGACTGGGTTCAACCGGGGCAGGGGTTCGGAACTCACCCGCATCGGGACATGGAGATTGTCACCTACGTCCTCGAAGGGGCCTTGGAACACAAGGACTCGATGGGAAACGGAGAGGTGCTGCGGCCTGGTGAATTTCAGCGGATGTCGGCAGGGACGGGGATCACGCACAGCGAGTTCAACCCGTCTGACAAAGAGCCCGTCCACCTGTACCAGATCTGGTTGTTTCCCGATCGGAAAGGGATCGCGCCGAGCTACGAGCAAAAACGTTTTACCGATGACGAAATGCACAACCGGCTGCGTCTGGTGGCCTCACGACGTGCAATCGACGGTTCGCTGGCGATTCATCAGGACGCGAGTATTTTCCTGTCCAAGATCGATGCTGGGGAGCAGGTAGTTCACAATTTGGTGAAAGGCCGATCTGCCTGGCTGCAAGTCCTGCGCGGCTCTGTCTCGCTCAATGGCCAAGACCTTCAGACCAGCGACGGGGCGGGAATCAGCCAAGAGTCCGCATTGACGATTCAGGCGTCCGATGCTGCTGAGGTCATGCTGTTCGATCTGGCCTAAGTAGTCAGATCAAGGAGGGTCAGTTGGCTGATTTTGCCGTGTTATCCCACGACTACTTCACCGTGCCCGACGAACAGGTTCGTGGGATCGGATCAGTCCCTACGGTGGTGATTGGACGAATCGTTCATGCAGCTGCACCCTATGGGGATTTCGCTCCGCCTCCGCCCCTTGAGTCGGAGCTGGTCTCCTGTTGGCCATCGGCGACTCGATTTCGAGCAGCTCGGAACGCAGCCGATCGGGGGCTGTACATGTGGGTGGTAACGACGGGGAAAGTGGAGATTGTCTGTGGATAAATCCCCTCCGCATCCGGTTTCGTGGTATATGGGACCTATCATGAATCTGGACTCCGATGAGACGGAAAGACTGCTTCGCCGCGCCGAGGGGGGGGATCAGAAGGCGTTGGCGGAACTATTTGACCGCCACCACGAGCGGCTGGGGCATATGGTGCGGCTGCGCATGGACCGGCGATTGCAGGGGCGGCTTGATCCGTCGGATGTTTTGCAAGAGGCGTATCTGGACTGCTCACGACGACTTGCCGAATACGCTGCCAACCCGCAGATGTCGTTTTTCTTGTGGCTACGGTTTCTGACCGGCCAGCGACTGATCGACTTGCACCGGCAGCATTTGGGAGCGAAGATGCGCGACGCGGGCCAGGAGGTCTCGCTGTACCGCGGGGCGTTGCCCCAGGCGTCGTCGGAGTCGCTGGCCGCCCACCTCTTAGGACGTCTGACCTCGCCCAGCCGTGCGGCGATTCGGGCCGAGACGCAGATTCGCGTAGAGGAAGCGCTGAACAGCATGGACCCGATGGACCGCGAGGTGCTGTCGCTTCGCCATTTCGAAATGTTAAACAACGACGAGACTGCTCAGGTATTGGGTCTCAAGAAGACAGCGGCGAGCAATCGCTACATTCGCGCGCTCAGAAGATTAAAGGAAGTCGTGGCGGGTATTCCCGGCCTGGCCGACAACTGACATGAATGACTTGGAGATCAGCAAAGATATCAACCCGCTCGACGCGTTGGCCGAGGATTTCGTGGTCCGCTATCGCAACGGCGAGCGGCCTGCCTTGAGCGAATACACGGTACGGTACCCGGAGCTGGCGGAGGAGATACTGGAATTATTCCCTGCACTAGTGCTGATGGAGGATGCCCGACCCGGTGTGCGGGAGCAGACGGATGGCTTTTTGGGCGTCAGTAGCACGGCCAGTGGAAAAAAGCTCGAACGGCTGGGGGACTATCGCATTCTGCGCGAGGTGGGTCGCGGCGGGATGGGAATCGTTTATGAAGCGGAGCAGGAGTCCCTCGGGCGACACGTGGCGCTGAAAGTTCTGCCGCTGCACTCGTTACTCAATCCGCGCCACTTGCAGCGGTTTGATCGCGAAGCGCGAGCGGCCGCGCGATTGCACCATACCAACATCGTCCCCGTGTTCGGAATCGGTGAACAAGACGGACTCCATTATTACGTGATGCAGTTCATCCAGGGGCAGGGGCTGGATGAGGTGTTGGTCGAGCTGAAACGATTGCGAAAGGCCGGGCATTTGGCGCAGGCAGGCGTCGCCGTGCCAATTGAAGGCATCGCGCCGAGCAGTCATGACCGACACCCGTGTCACAACAATCGCTCGGCCGTTCAGGTCGCCCAAGCCTTGCTGAGCGGTCAGTTTTGCTCAACGCCGGAGGGCGCGCCGGAGTCGCTGGGGCTAAGCGCAGTGGTGCCCCAGCAGAACAACGATTCGGGCGCAGTCTGGGACACCGCTGCGATCAGCCCCACTCACCCTGCGGACACCGATCCGTCGCTCCGCGTACACCCCGCGTCAGATAATTCGTCGTCCACCATACACTTGCCGGGGCAGACGGCGCACACGAGTTTGTCCGATACCGGCCGCGAGTTCTGGCACGGCGTGGCACGCGTCGGTGTACAGGTTGCCGATGCGCTGGCGTATGCCCACAGCCAGGGACTGCTGCATCGCGACATCAAGCCTTCGAATCTGTTGCTGGACATGAAAGGTAATGTCTGGGTCACTGACTTTGGGTTGGCCCGCGACTCGGATGAAGTCGAACTGACTCAAAGCGGGGACATCGTGGGCACCCTGCGATATATCGCCCCCGAACGGTTGCAGGGCCTCTCCGACGGGCGGAGCGACGTGTATAGCCTGGGCATGACGATGTACGAGCTGCTTACGCTACGTCCCGCATTCGAGGAAAGGGATCGCAATCAACTTCTACGACAGCTAGCGCAGTTCGAACCGCCACGCCCGCGCTCGATTGACGCCAACGTCCCGCGCGACTTGGAGACGATCGCGCTCAAAGCGATCGAGAAGGAGCCGGCTCGGCGATACACCTCGGCCAGCGAGTTGGCGGAGGATCTGCGCCGCTACCTCGCCGACCAACCCGTCCACGCTCGGCGGTCGGCTGTCTGGGAACGCGCGTGGCGCTTATGCCGAAGAAATCCGGTGGTCGCCGGTTTGTCGGGAGTCGTCGCCACGTTAATGGTCGTCGCGATCGTGATCCTTGCCGTGGGCAATGCCCGCATTCGCCGTGAGGCGGCTGCCAAGGATGCCGCCATTATCATCGCCCAAAAAGCGGTCGATCAAATGCTCAGGCGAGTCGCTAGCAACAAGCTCAGTGACGTACCCTTAGCCCACCCGTTGCGAGAGTCATTGTTAAACGACGCGGTGGCGTTCTACGAAGGACTCGTCTCGAAAGGCGTCGCTGACGTGTCGATCCGGGAGAGTATGGCGGCGACATTGCACGAGCTGGGGATTATTCAAAGAGAACTCGCTCGCTACGACGTTGCGCGACAGTCCTTGCAGCGTAGTATCGATCTGTGGAAGGGGCTGGCAATCACTGATCCGCGCTCGGCAGCCATTCGCGAAAATCTGGCTGATACGCAAGAAGATTTGGCGTTCACGGTTTGGAA
>CAZFLF010000830.1:0-3861 GCA_964519825.1 uncultured Pirellulaceae bacterium
ATTCTTGTTCAAACATTAGCCGTGGCCGCGTCTCTCCGAGACGCGCGGCCCCAACGAGAGGAATCATCGTGCCCATTGAAGTACCTACTGCCGACAGCGAAGGCGCGGTCCTCGGTTGGACGATGTCCCCACGAACCGCCGTCAAGCTGTCCGTTGAGGAATACGTCCGATTGATTGACTCCGGAGTCATGTTGGAAGGCGAGTCAGTTGAACTTCTTGAAGGAATCGTGACTCGAAAGATGATCAAAAATCCGCGACATTCCGCCGTGACCGACGCCCTGTACCAGATCATGACCCGCGTGACACCAGCCGGATGGTTCGTCTCCGGTCAAAATCCGATGATGACCACTGACAGCGTTCCGGAGCCCGACGTGAAAATCGTCCGAGGCAGACTTGCGGATTTCGCCCATCGCCATCCAACAGCGTCCGATCTCGCTTTAGTTGTCGAAGTCGCCGATACGAGTCTTAAACAAGATCGCGAAACCAAGCAGCGAATTTACGCACGAGCGAAAGTGCCCGTCTATTGGATTGTCAATCTGGTCGACGATGTCGTTGAGGTTTACACGCAGTCAACGGCCAGGCCTCAACCGCACTACAAGTCGCAAACGAGTTTTTCGCCAAGTCAAAAAATGCCGCTGGTACTCGGCGGCAAGAAAATCGCGAACATCAAGGTGGAGGACTTCTTGCTATGAAGTCGTTTGGCTATCTGAGTGGACTGCTGCTCATTGTCTTCTCCTCGCATCTGAACGCGGAGGAGCCGTCACCAGACTTCGCCAGTCGCGTGGCACCGTTGTTCACGAAATACTGCGCCGGTTGCCACAATCCGAAAGACCATGAGGGAAAGTTATCTCTCGAGTCGTTCGCCGATCTGCAAAAGGGGGGCGAGCATGGCGCGGCTGTTTTACCCGGTCAAGCCGATTCCAGCCGGTTGATTCGCGTCCTCACCGGCCAAGCGGAACCGAAGATGCCGCCAGAAGGGGAGAAGGCCCCGACGGCCGATGAGATCGCGCTGCTGAAGGCCTGGATTAACGCTGGGGCGAAAGGTCCGGCGGGGGCGGAACTCGACCGCAAAATGCTCATCACCCCGAAGGTGCCGGCCGCAACCAACGGCGCGCAGCGGATCGCGTCGCTGGCATATTCCCCCGACGGCAAGTTGCAAGCGATTGGGCGCTACGGATTCGTCGAACTGCGCGCGGTCGACAACGGTGCGACCGTTCACTTGATTGCGGGACTCCCCGGCAAGATTAACGCGGTTCATTTCTCCGGCGACGGTCAGAAGGTGGTCACCGCAACTGGCGTCTCCGGCTTGTTTGGCATTGCCACGCTCTGGAATGTCGCGGACGGGAAGAAGCTGCGCGACTTCGAAGGACACACCGATACGCTGTACGACGCCGAACTGAGTCCCGACGGCAAGCTGCTGGCGACCTGCAGCTACGACCGCAAGGTCATTCTGTGGACGGTCGAAACCGGCGACAAAGTCCGCATACTCGACGGACACAACGACGCGGTTTACGACGTGGCCTTTTCGCCGGACGGCAAGGTGCTCTCGACCGCCAGCGGTGACAAGACCGTCAAGCTGTGGAACGTCGCGACGGGCGAGCGCCTCGATACGCTCGGCCAGCCTCAAGGCGAACAATATGTCACGACCTTCAGTCCCGACGGCAACTACGTGCTGGCGGGCGGAGCGGATAACCGGATTCGCGTCTGGCAATTTGTTTCGCGGGAAAAACCGCAAATTAATCCGCTGGTCTATGCCCGGTTCGCCCATGAAGGGGCGATTGTCGGCCTGGCCTTTTCACCCGATGCGAAACAGCTCGTTTCCGTCGCCGAAGACCGCACGATCAAACGCTGGGAAACACAATCGTATAGTGAGCTGGAACTCTACGAGAAACAGCCGGATCAGGTCGTCGATGTTGCGATCGGTCAAGGGACAACCAACATCACGGTCGCGCGCAGCGATGGTTCGCTGGCGAGTTACCCGCTCGGATCGGCCAATGTATTGCAACGACCAGCCCCGGCCGCCACCGAAGTCGTGACAACAGTTCCGATGACTCTCACTCCAATGACCGTCATTAACGAACACGAACCGAACGACGCGATTTCGGAAGCCATGCAAGTGCTCGCCCCGGCCAAAGTTGCCGGTCTGGTCGACGTCCTTCGCGAAGGCCAGCAGCAAGACGTCGATCTATTCCGGTTCGCAGCCAAAGCGGGACAAGAATGGGTCATCGAAGTCAATGCCGCGCGGCAGAAATCGCCGCTCGATTCCCGGGTCGAAGTGCTCGATGCTCATGGCCGCCCGATTCCGCGCGTGCTGCTCCAGGCCGTGCGCGATTCGTATTTCACTTTCCGCGGCAAGGATTCCGACACCAGCGACGATTTCCGCGTCTTCAACTGGGAGGAAATGGAGATCAATGAATTGCTGTACTCCAACGGCGAAGTCGTGAAGCTCTGGCATTATCCGCGCGGTCCCGACTCGGGATTCATTGTCTATCCGGGGCGCGGCAAGCGACGGACCCTTTTCGACACAACACCCTTGGCTCATGCACTCGGTGAGGTGAGCTATATCGTCGAATCACATCCACCGGGCACGACACTGATTCCCAACGGCTTGCCGGTATTCACGGTTTATTACGAAAACGATGACGACGCATGGCGGCAGTGGGGGAGCGATTCGCGGTTGCACTTCACCGCTCCAGCGGACGGCGACTACCTGGTTCGACTGGCCGACGCGCGGGGGTTCGAAGGAGATCAATTCAAATACGACTTGTCGATCCGGCCGCGACAGGCCGATTTCAGCGCGAAACTCGACGGCGCAAATCCAACGGTGAACGCCGGGGGCGGCAAGGAATTCTCCATTAACGTCGAACGGATCGATGGATTCGAAGGCGAAATCCAGATCGACGTCGAAGGTCTGCCGGCCGGATTCCAGGCATCGACGCCGATCCGCGTCCAATCTGGACAAACGCTCGCGCTCGGAGCACTGAATGCCATGCCCGATGCTCCCCAGCCAACGCCGGAACAGGCCAAGGGGACGAAGGTCTTCGCGTCGGCCACGATCAACGGGCAAGTTGTGAAAAAGGAGATCAACAATTTCGGCGAGATCAAGTTGGCTGCCAAACCGAAGGTGCTCGTGCGATTGCTGCCTTCCAATGCGCCCGCGACTGGCGACGTTCCCGGCATGACTCCGTGGCAGAAGCCGCTGGAGTTGGTCGTTGCGCCGGGCCAGACCATCACGGCAAAAGTTCGCATCGAACGGAACGACTTCAAGGAACGAGTGCAGCTCGGCGGATTCGATTCCGGTCGCAATCTGCCTCATGGCATCTTTGTCGACAATATTGGGCTAAGCGGTTTGATGATCGTCGAAGGGCAAACCGAGCGCGAGTTCTTTATCACGGCCGCGAAGTGGGTGCCCGAGCAAACTCGCATGTTCCACCTCCAGTCCCAGGTCGACGGCAACCAGACCTCCTGGCCCGTGATCCTGCATGTCCGGCGACAAGCGGCGGTGGCAGCCGCAAAATAGAATTCGCACTGGAGACATTGTGATGGCAACTGCTGCGAATCCCAGAACTGCTGACAGCTTGTTATTGAATCCGCCGCGGGAACGCTGGGAGCTGGTGAAAGGAGAGTTGCGCATTATTTCCCCTGCGAAGAGTGTACACGGCTATGTTGTCGGCAGGGTCACGATTCATTTGGGAGAGTTTGTGTTGCGGCAAAACCTCGGAATGATCTTTGGCGCCGAAACTGGATTTCTTATCGAACGTAATCCCGACACTGTCCGTGCACCCGACTTGGGTTTTATTCGCACAGAGCGAGTCCCAGATAAGTTGCCCGATTCATTCTTTCCCGGAGCTCCAGACATCG
>CAZFLF010000831.1:0-3851 GCA_964519825.1 uncultured Pirellulaceae bacterium
GTGGGAGGACAGCAAACTGCGCGGCGCGGAAGATCCAATCCCCGCGAAGCCGAGCGACCGCTGGCAGCGGCCCCACTTCGTCAAGACCGAGGCGACAGGCGGCTTCCGCCTGCCAACGGAAATTGAGCCCGCGGCGGTGCTGGTGATCCACGAGTCGGGCGCGATGGAAATGGCGTACGAAACCTGGAAAAAGTCGTCCGAAATCACGCTGCAGCGTTGGGGTAGTATTGAGGGACAAATCCTCTGGCAAGACAAACCGGGCGCAGATGAGGTCGTCAGCCTCTCGGTTCATCGCGATGAATATGGTTACCCTGGCATGATTGCCAGCTACGCCAAGACACGCACCGGCAAGGACGGGAAGTTCACGTTCGACCGCGTGCTGCCGGGATTGGTGCAGATCTCGCGGCCGATCCTGCCGGCTGAGCCGAACACCACCGGTATCACCACCGTCAACCTCAACTGCATGTTCCAGCACGTAAAGGTAATGCCAGGCGGCCCAAGGCTTGTGCTGTTTGGAGGGCAGGGACGCAAGGTCACGGGCAAGTTCGTCGGCCTGGATTCCTGGGAAGGAGCGACGTATCACTTTCAGCCTGAGGCGCCCCACATCGGCTGGGGAGGCGATAACGTGTCGTGGAAGGCCTTCGGCCAGCTCAAGGCTAGTCCGATTGGCCCACTGCTTTTTCGCGACAAGCAACCGATCAACAAGGACGGCACATTCACGATCGAAAAAATGCTGCCGGGCCGTTATCAACTCTTCCTCTCGGCGCCAGGATTCAAGAACTATGCAGCTTCTTCGCTGGTCCAAGTCGATCCTGAGGTGCCGGGCGAAGAGCCCGCTCCTCTCGACCTGAAAGAAATTGCCACGGTGAAGAAACCTGCAGCGGTCCCGCCGGCCGATAAACCGGCGGAGAAACCAGCCGCCAAGACCACGACGATCCGCGGCAAGGTGTTGGACGACGCCACTGGCGAGCCCATTGCGCGGCTGATCACGCAGGCTGGCAAGTTCGACCAGGCCGATCCCAAGACGGTAACTTGGGGCTACGGTGAAGGGCGATCCAGCGGCCGCGACGGGTCGTTCTCAACCACCATCCGCTGGGCAGGCATTCGTGAGCTGGTAAGCTGCTCGACGAAGACTTGGCGGGCGGTTGAATGCGCAGAAGCGCATCCCCCGCGAAGTCCAACGCACGATCTATCCGTGTGAGTACACCCGGATAGATCGCAATACGTTACGTGTCATTGGCCTGTAATTCGTCAAACGGGATGAACGAGGGCACTCCATAAACGATTCGCGATTCTCGAAGCCCTTACGGAAGTGCGTGCGTTCTCGACATCCTGTCATTGTGAGGCATGCGAGCCGTGTCCCAGCAGACGCAGCCAAGAACGGTCCTACAATTCAGCATGCGGTCAATCTTGGCCGGGGTCGTCGTGCTGAGCGTAGGATTGGCCGTTTTCGTTCCGCTCGTGCGCGCCCAACCGCCAGCCTTCCGCCGTAACCTGGTGTGGGGCGTAGTCATCTCCATAGCATTGGCCGTGGTTGGTTCGCTGTTCCTGTGTCTTCGCCGATGGCGGATTGAAACTCGCGGCGGAACACTGCTCCTGCGTCCGAAACGCCTGAATCCCTGGCTTGACTACCTGCCGTGTGTCATCATGGTCGTTATCTTTGCCGGCATTCTTGTAGGTGCCTGCGTCATATTTATGCCTGCCATGAAAGAGATGTCACGCCTTGAGCAGGGCTTGGGATGGACTGCTTTCGGCTTAGCTACTTCGCTCAGCGTGTTTGCACCACCGATGTTGGCCTTGGTGTATGCGATCACACTTTCTTGGTGGCAGGTCACGCCGATGACGCTCGAAATCCGTGAGAACGGCATCGGCATTGGCGGATTAAGGTTTTTCCCGTGGAGTGCCATTACTGGTTGCCAATGGATGGACGGTAAACATGCCGCCATCCTGACGCTTTGGTGCCACTCCCGCAAAAACGTGGCCATGATGCCACTCGACGCACGAGAATCGGTGCAACGTCTCCTGGAGGCGAAAGGGATCAAACCATAGAGCAATTTGCGCGATACGCGACGCGTCCGTATCCATGAGCTTGTTACATAAAGGATTTCGTAAAGCACGTAACCAACGGATGCACGCGAGGCGGCCATCGCGTCGGTTGCTGATGGAAGGATCAACGGGCCGCCCGCGTGATCCGAAACGTTATTCCGCTCAATCAACGTCTTATGCCAAATCGAGTTCATCCATTGTCAGTCGTTGAAACCTGCGTGCTCGCGGTCATTCTTGGGTGTTCCTCATCGCAGACTGAAACATCTTCGACCGCGGCGACTTCCCCTGCAACGAACGATTCCGCAACTTACAGTCCCGAAACAAACGCTCCTACAAGCACGACCTCTACTCCTGCAGCGAACACTCCTGATGACGAACAAGGTTTGACGGAAGCGCAGATCAGCCAAATCGTCGCCGAAAACCGCCGCGTTCTTGGTGCAATGCCGGACACTAATGACGACACTTCATGGAATACGATTGCTACGATCAAATGCCCTGCCAATGAAGAAATCGACCAAACATTTACTGCCGATTCAACATGGCGAATACGATGGGTGTCCGGGGGCAATTGCGTCGTACGCACCAAACCGATTGACGCCTACAATGGATGGTACGCGTTTGGCGGGCTGTCAAACTCACAGCCAACGACTAAACCGAACAAGAATCCAGGCAAACACTCAGTCAACGTTTCGCTCTGTTTCGCGGACTGCACATTAGTCGTCGAACAGGCCGCCAAGTGAAAGCGCGGAATAACAAATCGGTGAACCGGAGTTGGCTCGCCCTTCGGTGTTTCATCGTCGATTCCTTCATTTACGGTCTTTAGTTTTTCAAGGTTGTTCGCGTTGGTCCGCCAACCCGGTTACCTCAGTCGTTCGGCGAGACGAGTAAGGGGGATTACTGTGTGGACGTGGCATGACGATCAATGGCGACGATCGCTCGTGCGAACCACTCGCGAATTCCGGTCCGCGGTTGCCGGATCGGTAATTCTCCGGTACGACCCCGCTCTTGACCCATTGGAAACTGCACTTTTCCGTCTCGCGTGCAACCAGCAGGCCGCGGCCATCGAGAGGTTGCTTGGTGCGCGGCTCCGACATTGGCGATTGTATCCGCCTCGCCTCCGAGTTTACGTCTTCCGGTCGGCCGACGAGGTCAGCCGGGTGTACGGTGGTCCGGTGGGCGGGTTCGCAAGTTGGACCCATTGGTACATCGTGGTCAATCTGGAGGCCGACTGGGACGAGATTCTCCGGCATGAGCTAGCCCACATCATCGGCGGACGTTGGAACCCAAATGCGCCAACTGTGCTATGCGAGGGGCTGGCCGTGTGGGCACAGCGGACGGTTAATGGCTGTTCGGTCGACCATTATCCGCGGTTGGCATTTTCGGACATGGTGGGTGCATCCGAGCTCCTGCTTGGCCCGTCGCCAGCCTTGGGCAGCCCTGAGCGGCATCGATACTACGCGTTGGCGGGGAGTTTTACGGGAGCCTTGATCAAGCGGTTTGGTTTCGCCCGCTACCGGAGTCTCTATGGGGACCGGGCAGTGACTGGAGCAACTTTCGCGGCGCGGTTTCCGCGGCACTTCGGGTCACCACTATCGTCAGTGCTGCAGAATTGGCTGGACGATCTGAGTAGTCACCCCGCACAGGCAAACTTTCTGCGTCGCGGATCGCTGTGCTGAAAATACTTCTCGATCGGCAAGCGTTATTAAAATACCCGATTGAGGTTGCAATTGACGATCGATTGCCGAACAAACGATTGAACGTGCGAACTGGAAATGGTTTATTGACAAGCGGGTGGGACTCCCGCC
>CAZFLF010000832.1:0-3849 GCA_964519825.1 uncultured Pirellulaceae bacterium
AGGCCCAGTGGCCGCCTCGCCACGCCAAGTGCTTGAGCCTGTCGCGGCGACGGAATCGACCGCTGCCTGAATTTCTCCTTGGATGGCAGAAAAGTCTGGGGTCAATTCCTCAATCGACTTGGTCAGTTCTTGCGCTGCAGTCGCCGAGCGCAGCTCCTGCATTGCGGAACTGATGGCGGCGTCCACCATCGAATACGGCTGGTAAATCGCCTGTTGCTCCTGCGGTGTGAGAAACACTGTACCCGGCTCAAGCGTGTCATACACATTGAACAGTTTCCCTTCGGCCGCCTTCCAGTTTTTCTCGTTGCAGAGCTTTTCGATGTTCATCAGAGCTTTGGCCCGGTTCGGGCCCGTCTTGGCAATGAACTCGCGGAAGTTGTCGATATATCGTTGCGTTGCTGGGAACGCTTTGGATGACTCGATGAGACGACGCAAATGTGTATGCATGACATTGGACCGCAGCCGAAAGTCCGCGCCCGACGGTTCTCCCCAAACCTGCAACCAACGCCCGCCCCGTCCGATCATCGTCACCGTGAGATGCGTTTTTCCGAGGTCCTCGGCGCTGATATTCTTGACCGCATTCTTCTGTTCTTTCTCCAGAAAGTTCAGCAATTTCGTGCGGGCATTCTCAGACAGATTTGACGCCTCTTTGTGCCACGGTGCGCCGGTCTTTTTGCCGTGGGCGGCCAGCGGCGCGTCGAGAACCTTGTGACTGGGGTTGGCGCAAACCACCAGAGCGGCGACGAACTGAAAAACCAACACACTGGACAGCAAACGGACTTGTTGAGTACTCATCGGGAAACTCCCGTGGAAAAGTCTGGAAGGACAGACGGACTCTGACTCCAGTGGCTCGCAGCGCACCGGGATCTCGGGACTCAGTTTATTGCGGAACTCCACTGAACTTTCCCGTTACGGATTGATCGCCCCCGGTTTGACTGTTGCGTACCGATCCGCCGACGATTTCCGCATTCAGCTGTTTGTCGTCGACAGATACCACTTTGAGATCGACATGCGCTCCCGTGGGGCAAAACCAGACGGGTGCGTCTTGAGCCTTTTGCACGAACAGTTGTGCCGAGACCGTTTGTCCCACCAGCTCACTTAGGCCGCCGGCCTTCACCTGCGATTGCAACATGATGGACGGAAACGATTCTTGGCTAGCGTCACGGTAGCTGCGCAATTGCAAAACGCTCGGGCGTCCGGAGCCTTGAGGTAGGAAAGTGAAATAGCAGGCGGTTGTGGTGATCGGAGTATCGAGCGCGACTTGGCAGCTTCCGGCCAGAGCCAGCTGCTCTTTGGCCGTGTCGGACACCACGCCAGCTTTCTCTTTGACTTTGTCCGCCCCCTCCGAGACCGCTTGTTTGGCTTTATCGGCGAACTCGCCTAACTTTTCTTTGCTACAAGCGGCGACGAGAGGCACCAGCAAGGCGAGGATCCCGATTCGGAAACGCGCAGAACTCATAACGGACTCCAAAAAATGATTCCTCAGACTCAAGACGAGATGACAAGAACCCGCTGTCCGCCGATTATCGTGCCATGCTCACGAACCAGTCAACGGCGAAAGATCTGGCGGAACTCGGGCCAGCGCCCAAAGCATGAGCGGGCAGCGACGCAATCAGGGCTTCGTCGCCGCGATTAGAACAAGCGGTTAGAACAATTCGTCGATCACCGCGCCGTGGTCGATTGCCGGAATAGGGCGTCCGGCATGATTGAGAAATGAAACCTGCGGATCGACCCCCAACACGTGGAAAATCGTGTGATGGATATCGCCTGGACGCAAGGGTCGGTCCACCGGGTGTTCACCGCGGGGATTTGTGGCGCCCACGATTCGTCCTCCCTTCACTCCGCCGCCGCCGAGTAAACAGAACATCGCGTTGCCCCAATGGTCGCGGCCGGGGGTCCCCATACTCATCGGCGCGCCGCCGTTGCCGCCGTTATTCATCCGTGGGGTACGACTAAACTCACCGCATAACACAACCAGCACGCGGTCTGACAGGCCTCGATTCGCCAAATCGGTGAACAGACCACTGACCGCCTGGTCGACCTTGGGCAGATAGTTTTCCATCCCCTGTTTCAAATCCCAGTGATGATCCCATCCGCCAAAATGACAAGTGACAAATGTCACACCCGCTTCGACCAACCGCCTGGCCAGCAGCACGCTTTGTCCCCAACTATTTCGACCATACGAGTCCCGGATTTCGGGTTTCTCGCCGGTAAGATCGAATGCCTGGCGAGCCTTCTCGCCAGTGACCAGTTCAAACGCCTGCTGATCGAACCGGTTCATCGCGGCTAAGGTTCCACCGCATTCGTATTCGCGGCGAGTGTGATCAAAGTCGTGCAAGAGTTGGCGACGATTCTCCAAACGTTCAATGGTCAGGGTGTTCTCCAAATTCACGTTCTGGACTCGAAAGTTCGCGGCATTGGGATCGCCGTCTGTCTGGAATGGATCGTCCTGAACGCCAAGATAATTCGCGCCGAAATAACCGGGACGCAATCCAATGCTCATCGCGTACGGAACCGCCACATTGGCGGGAACTCCAGGTTGCCGTGCTCCGGTTATCTTCGTGGCGATTGCGCCAAAGAACGGATACTTTCCGGCTGTATTTGCGCCACTCGCGCCGTTTCGGCCGGTCAACATCCAATGCCCGCCAGTAAAGTGGTCCCCCGTGTCATGGTGCAACGACCGGACGATCGAAAACTTGTCCGCGACCTTTGCCTGGAGCGGAAACAACTCGCTGATTTCCACGCCGGGAACATTCGTCGAAATCGGAGCCCACAGCCCCCGGTATTCGGCTGGGGCACTCGGCTTCAGGTCATAGAGGTCCAGGTGGCTTGGCCCGCCGTCCAGCCACAACAGGATGACGGATGTGTCTTTCCGCGGACGACTCGCACTGGCGGATGCCTCGCGGGCTTGCATGATTGATCCGAGAGAAGCCGCGCCCATTCCGGCCAAGCCAACCTGCAAAAAGCTTCGTCGACGGACGCCGTCGCAGTATTTGCCGGCACTACCAGCATCGATTCGCAGCATGATTGAATCCTCCAGTCGCGAGAGCTTTCTGACGCGGTCTCGGCCTTTGCATTGAATTGACTGTTCGTTCCATCCGACCCGCTTCCGCTTTATCGACCGTCCATCAAACTAGCTTGATGCGTGCGATTCTAGGCTGCTGCAATCCTCCAGGTCAACGCGATTGTTACCGCACGAGCCCGCGGCAGCTACTTTGCCTTCTCGGTGGGCGCCGTAGCTACGTCCGCTTGTGCCGACGGACCGAGGCGGACGTTGCGATACCAGACCTCTTCGCTGTGGTTCTGCAATCCGAGGAAACCACTAACTCGCCGTTGCGCCAATTCCGCGAACGACTGAACATTCGCATGCACGACGACAATGCCGTTGTGGATAATTTGATAGGAGGTGCCGCGGCAATCGATTTCGAGAGAGTTCCACGCTCCCGCATTTCGGGACACGCGCGGTTCTGCCGCGACGATGGCATAAACACTGCCGGTAAACTGATACGGCTTCAGGTCCTGATATCGCTCGGCTTTGTCGTCGAGCACTTGAATCTCGACACCGGAGCCGTCGCCATGGTGATTTCCGTCCGCGGGAACTCGCACGTAGACCCCCGAGTTCCCGCCGGGCTTCAGTTTGTACTCCAGCCGCAAATTGAAGTCACCATATTCCTTCAAGCTCCGGAGCCACGGTCCCTTTTCTCCGGTGCATGTGAGCAAGCCGTCGGTGACTTTCCAGCACTTGGCGGCCTCTTGATCGGCTCCTTCCCAGCCCGCCAGGTCATTGCCGTTGAACAGTGATTGGTATCCGAGCTCAGTAATGGAGATCTCTTTGAATTCGAATTGACC
>CAZFLF010000833.1:0-3844 GCA_964519825.1 uncultured Pirellulaceae bacterium
CTCGGTGACACAGGGCTTGTCGTCCGCGATCTTCACGGACCGTGTGACGGAAGCCGAGCGATTTTTTTCCCCCGCTGGTAGCGATTGTGGCATCGCCAACGTCAACATCGGCACCTCGGGCGCCGAGATTGGTGGAGCATTTGGCGGCGAAAAAGAGACCGGCGGCGGGCGCGAAGCGGGCAGCGACGCCTGGAAGGCCTACATGCGCCGGCAAACTTGCACGGTCAACTACGGCTCAACAATGCCACTCGCGCAGGGCGTCCAATTCGATTTACCTGCAACCTGAGTTTTTTTGACAGGAAATTTAACGACAGGAAGATTGACGACTTGCAGTAGCTTCTCTGTCATTTTCCTGTCAATCATTTTCTGTCATCCCTCTTGAGAATTACCGCACGAAACGATGTGGCGATTGCCCAAACTTGAATGGAAGGACTCGGTTTGGCGGTTGCCATTAGCTGCTGGTGCCGCCGGTAGATTGGCGATTGCGTTGCTCGAGGAACCTGCAGAATGCGAGCGGCGTTTGGCGGAGTTATTGCGATCTGATCCAGCACTGACGTTGTGGGTAATGTGTCGAGCTCCCGGATGGCGCGAATCGCCTCCTCGGGATGCGACCGGTCCGGCCGAGTGGCTCTTACAGGCGATTCTCGGTGGATTCTTCGACGTCGAATCAGACGCGAGTTTTGCTGCCGCGCAACTTGCGCGATCGAGCGACGGGTACGCAGCAAGTTCATTGCCAGCAGACGAACCTGAAACAGAGAATTGGGCAGCCACTTTGCTGCACGACGCGATCGCTCGGTTGAGCGGAAGTGGTCCACCTGCCAACCATGGATTGTTGCGCGACTGCTCATGGTTTCCCGTTTGGCTGCAATCGGCCGAAATCGGTCCGGTCGTACACACTCGGGACTGCGAATCCGATCTTGCCGATCAGGCGAACCCCCCGAATGCCGTCATGTCTGGATTGCTCTCGCGAGTGATTCATCGAGTGCGACGATTGCACGAACTTGAAACCCAGTTCGCGGCGGTACTCGAACGAGAAAAGATCGCGGCGCTCCGCGAGTTGGCATATGGGGCGAGTCATGAAATCAACAACCCGCTCGCAAATATTGCCACTCGAGCGCAGGCACTCCTGCGCGAGGAATCCGATCCGGAGCGTAAGCGCAAGTTAGCCACGATTGCAGCCCAAGCATTCCGCGCGCATGAGATGATCGCGGACATGATGTTGTTCGCCAAACCGCCATCCCCTGAATTCCAACCGACGGACATTTTCGCCGTGGTTCAGGCGGTGACTGGGGAAATGCTCCCCGAAGCTCAGTCTCAGGAGACACAGTTGCAGTTGGAGCCATCGGCCGGATCGCTGATCGTGTCGGCCGATGCGACGCAACTTGGCGTGGCGGTCAAAGCACTAGTAAGGAACGCGCTCGAAGCGCTCGTAACCGGCGGAACCGTGGTGATTACCGTGCGAGAAACGGCTCCTGACACCATGGGAACGTCCTGGCTGGAAATTGTCGTCCGAGATTCCGGGCCGGGAATCACTCCCGAAGTTCGCAGGCATCTGTTCGACCCATTCTATTCCGGACGCGAAGCAGGACGCGGACTCGGATTCGGCTTGGCGAAATGCTGGCGCATCGCGGAACTTCACAGAGGCGAAGTTCGTGTCGAAAGTGAACCAGGGTGTGGGGCCACGTTTACTTTACGCCTACCAATGAAGCACTGTCAGTAGTTGCTATCGTCGAGCAGCTTGCCGTCAGCGCGGTGGCCGAGTTGTTGATATACGCCAGTGTTAATCGTCATGCTGATCGAGCGTACGCTGCCGTCTCCAAACGCGAAGCCCACTATCCCAGGATGAAAGCTGCCGAATCCACCGACAAACAGCAGCGTCGCAGCCGGCGCTGGAGCCTGACCACCAGCAGGGGCCTGATCAGCAGGGGCCGGTTCCGCGGACTTGCCCGACGCCGTTTGAGGCGCCGCAGGCGCTTCGACCGTTGGGGGCGCGGGTGGCTCGGTTGTGTCAGCTGGCGAAGTGGCACTTGGCGGCGCTGCAGTTCCCGCGGGAAACGCGTCGACCCCCGCCGGCATGCTCAAAGGAGTCTCTGTCGGGCCGTATCCCAGACTCGGTAGTCCAGTGGGCCCTGCCATGCCGGCGCCCCATCGCCCGGCCGCGGCTGGACTTCCTGTATTGCGCAAGGTCGCATTCGTTCCCGACATCCAACCCAGATCACCCGCCAACGTCAGTTTTTCACCGATGAAAAACGTCTGGGATGCACCGTCGAGCACATCGTCGTATCGCACGCGGCTGTTGAGGAAGAATATGCCGTGATTGTTTACGTCGATTGGCGCTTCCATGTCGTGCTGCACGCCCGCATAGGCGGAATAGCCAGTGTTAATATTCGGCGACGACGGACAGCTGAGCACCTGCATTCCCAGGTCGCGCACCGGCACGTTCTTCGGGTGATATACGCCGACCGAACGATCGATGTGCAGATATGCATTGCGCTGTTCCATGTACGGCAGGATCTGCGTAATCCAACTGTGGTGATACCCGACGGTCATGTTCTGAATCGGACCTTTCGCTTCGATCGTACCGGGTGGGTAGACCGAATGGGCCATCTCATACTGATTCACCGCCAAGATGAGTTGCACGAGATTGTTCTGGCATTGGGAGCGCCGCGCGGCCTCCCGCGCCGCTTGCACCGCAGGCAGGAGCAGGGCCACAAGAATCCCGATGATGGCGATCACCACCAGCAGCTCGACCAGTGTAAATCCGGTGTCACGATTCGGACGCGAATTAGCAGCGGGGAATTTATGTCGACCGTTCATGAAGCGGCTCCTGGAACCGGAAGGGTGATTGTTAGTTCTTTTGCTCGTTGGACTCGCATGATTGGATCGTCCGGCCAGCGAGCGTCGATGTGAATCAGTCGGCGCAGCGGTTCGTTAGCGACCGGCTCGACCCGAATCAGCGCGATTCCAGACCGGGCGACTTCGCGATCGTCCAAGGAAACGGTCCATGTTTCACCGGAATAGTTCGGCTCGGCGGCGCAGCGTGCCTTGGTTCGTTCGACGGCTGACTCGATCAGAAACAAACATTGCAGTTGCTGTTCATCCGAACGCGACGCGCGATGACGCATGCCCAGTGCTCGCACTACGACGCTCGAAAACAGCATCACGACCAGCAAGCAAATCAGCGCTGCGGCGAGCGTTACCCCGCGCGGACGAACCTGATTCAAATTACTTTCGCGGTTTTTCGGCATTGCTACCTCGTCGCATGATCCAATCCGATCGCGGTCTTGATCGTTGTCACTCGCACGTCATCCTGGGCCCCGGGAACGCGCCCGACGTGACGCCGGATGGTCAGCGTGACTAGCGGAATTACGTCGGGGCTGACGGACCAGCGCAATTCGCTGCCGCGCGGCAGGGCAAACGATTCACGCCGTTCGATTTGGTCACCGAGGCGCACGATCCGCGATGCACGTTCCTGTTTCGCCCCGTATTCCACGACGCGTTGATCCGCCAGCGTCAGCCGCAGCAGTGTTTCACCTTTGTCGCCGGTCGCCAGCGTGGCCTCGCGCGCGGCGTGCGCATCGGATCGCAGGTGCATTCCCAACCCAGCAAGCGCCGCGGATGCCGGGAATTCGTCTCGAAGTTTCGTGTTCACCCGGTGCAGGGAACTGATCGTCACGGCCACGGAAGTCATTACCAAAGACATCATCCCGACAACCAAAACCATTTCAATTAACGTGAAGCCGCGGCGTTGCGCGACATCACTCACCGGGCGATTCCTCCCTGGAAGCGGCCGGCTCATGGTTTCTTCTCCGACTGAAATCGCCAAGCGGTTAACCTGACGCGT
>CAZFLF010000834.1:0-3843 GCA_964519825.1 uncultured Pirellulaceae bacterium
GAGTGTCGGTAGACAAAAAACTCTCAAGCTCTTCGGGTTACGGGTCACAAATCGATAGTAACAAGACTCAATAACCGCAAGCCGCAGGCGTGTGGTTAAACGCTTTCTTCCACGACCTCGCAATCGGGAAGTGACTCGATGAACAGCCGGCCGTAGGGTTTGCTGCGCAGACGCGGGTCGAGCAGGACGACAATTCCGTGATCGGTACGCGTGCGGATTAAGCGGCCGAAGCCTTGGCGTAACTTGATGATAGCTTCAGGAAGTTGGTAGTCATGGAACGGGTTTCCTCCCGCTGCCCGGATCGCTTCCAACCGGGCTTCGAGCAGCGGATGGTCCGGGACGCTGAACGGCAATTTCGTAATGATCACGTTTTGCAGCGCATCGCCGGGCACGTCGACACCTTGCCAAAAGCTGTCGGTGCCGAACAGTACGCCCCGCGGGTTCTTTTTGAAACTTTCGAGCATCTTATGCCGCGGTGTGCCATCGGCCTGGCTGTACAGTGCCAGGTTTTGTTGGACCAACCAAGTCGTCATCCGCGCGGTGACTCGCTTGATCATGTCGTAACTGGTAAAGAGCGCAAAGGCATGGCCGTCGGTTCGTCCCGCGTAGCGTTGGATCATCGCGGCACACAGCCGTTCGTAGTCTTCTTTCTCCTGGTTCGGATCGGGCATGCCGCGCACGACGATGATCTGCGCTTGCTGTCGAAAATCGAAGGGACTCCCGAGTTTCACCGTCACGGCTTGAGTCAATCCGATCCGGCGCTGAAAGAAATCGAACGAACCGCGTTTGCCGGTCGACAACGTCGCGCTGGTCATGATCACAGTTCGATCGCTCTGAAACAACTCTTCGCGGAGGGATGGTCCGACGTCGATCGGCGCAGCGGCCAGCGTGACTTTGGGATGATGATGGCGAGTAAAACCCATCTCGATCCAATAGACCGAACTGGGAATTCGTTGCTTCAACCAATGCTCGATTTCGCCAGCCAGCCCCATCAGCCGCTCGTCGGCCGAAAGAAAATCCTGGCGCTGCGAGGCGTCTTCGATTCGGTCGGCGTGCCCGCGAATCTCCTTCGCGAGGTCAGCCAATGCCGGACTGAGCTGATTGTCGACGATATCCGCCCCATGCACGCGGCCGGTGCTCTGCGGCTGCTTTTGTTGCCAATGATGCAGATCACTAAGAAATTCCTCTAAGACGACACGACATCGCAGTACGAGTTGTTGGGCCTTGGCGAGATTGGCGAACACCAACAGCCCTTTGTTGGTATGGTCGTTGTAGAGTTTATTGAGAAGATATTCGACCTGTCCGGACGTCACCGACAACCCGAGGTGGCTCCCCGCGACCGTCTCCAGGGTGTGAGCTTCGTCGAAGATCACTGCTTGGTAGTCGGGTAGGATGCTGACGCCGGCTCGCCGCAGTGCCAGGTCGCTAAAGAACAGGGCGTGATTCACGACCAGAATCTGGGCCGATTGCACGTAACGCCGGGCCGCGAAATAGTGGCACTGTTTGTGCTTTGGACAGGTCCGCCCGAGACAGTTGCCGCTGTCGCTGGCGACTTCATCCCAGACTGAAGGGAGCGGGCGAACGGCTAAATCGCTGCGTGATCCATCGGAAGTGGTCCGTGCCCAATCGCGAATCTGTCGCAATTGGTCAAACTCGTTGGTTTCGTGGAACAGGCTATTCGCTTTCGCGAGCGCCATGTCGAGCCGCCGCAGGCTGATGTAGTTACCGCGCCCCTTCACGAGCACCGATGTGAACTCACGCGGTGTGACGGAACGAAGAAACGGCAGATCCTTGCTCAGCAACTGCTCCTGCAAACTGATCGTGTGGGTCGAGATAATGATCGGCTTGCGTTTGGGATGCTGTTCGTCGTGCTTGGAGGCGGATGAATCGTCATCCGAGGTAACGGCAAGGATGGCCGGGACGAGGTAGCCAAAGCTCTTTCCCACTCCGGTGCCGGCTTCGACAATCAAGTGCTTCTTGTCGCGCAGGGCAGCTGCGACGGCATCCGCCATTTCCAACTGTTGCGGCCGATGCTCGTAGTTCTTCAGTCGCTTGGCGATGCTACCGAGCGGGCCAAGGATTTCACGCGGCGTGAGCATTCACGGCACGATATCAGTCCAGCGCCTGCCGTGCTAGGACCGCGTCGATGTCAGCGACCAACTCGACGTGTCCCAACCGGCTCGGCAACACGAACCGCAGTCGTCCGTGTTCGACCTTCTTGTCGCGTTGCATGGCGGCCAGCAATTCGTCGTGTGGTAGGTCCGGGAGCGAGACCGGCAATCCAAAGTCCGACAACAACCGGGCTTGTCGGGTCGTCATCTCGGAGTCGACGCGGCCGAGCAATTCGGCGAGTCTTGCAGCGCAGACCATTCCCATGGCCACCGCCTCGCCATGCAGAAACTGCCCATAGCCGGTGACCGCCTCGATCGCATGGCAAAAGGTATGGCCGTAGTTCAATACGGCGCGCAGGCCGGTCTCTTCGCGCTCATCCTTCTCCACCACATCCGCCTTGAGGCGGCAGCATCGAGCGACGACCTGGCGGAGCACTTGCGGATCGCGACGGCGGATCGCGTCAACCTGTTGTTCGAGAAATTCGAAGAATGTCGCGTCCAGAATCACTCCGTATTTGACCACCTCCGCGAGACCCGACCGGTATTCGCGCTCGGGCAATGACGCGAGTACTTCTGTGTCGATTAAGACTCCGCGGGGCTGCCAGAAGGCACCCACCATGTTCTTCGCGCCCGGCAGATTGACGCCAACTTTGCCCCCCACACTGCTGTCGACATCGGCGAGGAGAGTGGTCGGAATCTGGATGAAGGGCAAACCGCGCGCGAAGCTTGCCGCGACGAAGCCTGCCAAGTCGCCAATGACACCCCCCCCGACCGCAACCACAACCGACTTACGATCGGCGCCGAACTCCATCAGCAACCGCCAAAGTTCGTCCGCAGTCGTAACGGACTTCGTCGATTCGCCAGCGGGAACGATGGCCCGATTCACTCGCACGCCCGACTGCTCCAGACTCTCGACGACTCTGGCCGCATGGGGCTGCACAACGTTGGTATCGGTGATCACAACCGCGTGGGAGACTTTGACGCGCGCTGCGATCCACTCGCCGGCAGTCGCCAACAGCCGCTGCCCGATCTGGATGTCGTAACTTCGTTCGCCGAGAGCGACCTGAACAGTTGTCGTTGCGTCGGTCATCCGCCGATCCGTGCGATGTCATCGGGGGTAACGGTGATTTGTCGGCAGAATCCGGTGTGGACACGAACGTAGTCGAGCTGCGAGCACTTGTCCGGGGCCGCGTGGAGCGCGGTTTCGATGCGGGCCTTTTCGGATGGAGTCAGCCGATCGTATCCGTCGGGCCAGACGGTTTGCGTCTCCATGACCAGGGCTTCACGATACGGGTCAAATGTGTCCGCCACCACACCACTCCTCGCCACAAACGCTCGAATGAAGAAATAACTCAGAAGAAGCAGAAAAGTATACCGGTCCAACGGACCGCTGAAAATGCTGCTCGGAATTGGAATCGGGCGGGCAAGTATAATCGGCTTATCGAACTTGACGTCGCGGCTGGCGTTACGAATTCACGGCATTGAATTCCATCCGTGTGACTCGATCCGTGTGCGAAGTCTTTGAATACCAGATTGCACACGGATGGAAGCACACGGATGAAGACGGACATGGCATTATTCGGTTGCCGCCAGAGCTCATGCGGTGTGACTCGATCCGTTTTACCTTCAGCGCGTAGCGCCCGTTGTTTGGTAATAGTGCACGGTTCGCCGCAAGCCTTCCGTGAAGCTGATTTGCGGTTCGTAACCGAGCAGCGAGCGGGACAAAGTCAGG
>CAZFLF010000835.1:0-3837 GCA_964519825.1 uncultured Pirellulaceae bacterium
CGCCAGGTATTGGCCGCGGACGTCCAGGCCGCGTTCGACGGGGATCCCGCCTGCCGCAGCCCCGACGAAGTGATCTTTTGCTATCCGGGCTTGGAGGCGATCACCGTGTTTCGGCTGGCTCACGAGCTACACAGCTTGGGGGTGCCGTTCATTCCCCGGATGATGACCGAGTGGGCTCACAAAGAAACCGGGATTGATATTCACCCGGGGGCCAAGATTGGTCATCACTTTTTCATCGACCATGGTACGGGCGTTGTCATTGGCGAAACGTGCGACATCGGCATCCACGTTAAGCTGTATCAAGGCGTGACGCTCGGCGCACTCAGTTTCCCGACGGATGCGCACGGCAACCTGATTCGCAATGCGAAACGCCATCCAACGATCGAAGACCGCGTCGTGATTTATGCGAACGCGACGGTTCTCGGCGGAAAGACGGTGATTGGGCATGATTCCGTCATCGGATCAAGCGTCTGGATCACCAAGAGCGTAGCGCCGCATACGACGGTGACCATCGAATCCCCGAAGTTGCGGATCCGAGCGGAGTTGCCGGACGACATGAACGCCGAGACGAATTACACCATCTGACCGATTACTGGTCGGCCTCGGTCCGAGGCTCCCGGAGACTCCTGCGACGCCACGTCGTCCGAACGTGGGGCTAAGCCATCCCGGCGCGGCGAGGCCGCATAGCGTGTCAGCACAATTCTTAGCGCGCTCGTGCACTGTCCTACTTTGGTTGCTGACGAGCTGGCGGTAACTCCTACACGCAGATATTGCCGGGGTGGCTCGCGGCTGTGCGAATGACTATGGTCTAAGCACTAATGACTAACGAATGACCAAATCCCAATGACCAAGAGTAAGAGACAGTCACTGGGCACTGAGCCAGCTTATGCGCCACGACCGCAGCCACAGCGTCTTTCAACGAGCCAAACAGCTCATGCCCGGCGGAGTGAATAGTCCCGCACGAGCATTCGGCGCCGTCGGCGGTGAACCCATCGTGTTTGAACGAGGAGAGGGGCCGTACCTGTTCGATGTTGATGGAAATCGTTACATCGACTACATCGGGTCATGGGGACCGATGATCTTGGGGCATGGCCATCCGCGCGTTCGCGAGGCGATTCACCGCGCGGTGGACCAGGGGCTTAGTTTTGGCGCGCCCACACCCGGCGAGAACGAACTAGCCGAGCTGATTGTGGGTGCCGTGCCGTCGATGGAGAAGGTGCGATTGGTCAACTCCGGCACCGAAGCCACGATGAGCGCCATCCGCTTAGCTCGAGGTTTTACCGGACGCGATGTCATTGTGAAGTTCGCCGGTAACTACCACGGCCACGTCGATAGTCTGCTTGTGGCTGCGGGAAGTTCCGCGGCGACTTTGGGGGTACCGAATTCTCCGGGCGTCACGGCGGGCACTACTCAAGATACGCTGATTCTGCGATACAACGATGTGCCCGGATTGAAGACCGCGTTTGCGGCACATGGTCCACTTATCGCCGGAGTGATCCTTGAGCCCGTCGTCGGCAACATGGGTTGTGTCGTGCCGACTCGTGAATTCCTGGAATCGCTCCGGTCGCTGACCACGCAGCACGGCGCGCTGCTCATCTTTGACGAAGTCATGACCGGCTTCCGCGTGGCGTTTGGTGGTGTTCAGCAGCTGTTTGGCCTGGTCCCCGATTTGACGACGCTCGGCAAAATCGTCGGAGGGGGTATGCCGATCGGAGCGTATGGCGGGCGGGCGGACATCATGAATCACGTCCTGCCGGCCGGAAAGGTGTTCCAAGCGGGGACGCTCAGTGGGAACCCGATTGCCACGGCGGCCGGCTGCGCCACGTTGCGGGCACTACGCGACGAGAATCCGTATCCGCGATTGGAACGGCTCAGCGCGCAATTGGCGGACGGGCTTTCCGCGGCAGCGCGCTCGGCGGGCATTCCCCACTCGTTGACTCGCGTCGGCAGCATGATGACTTTATTCTTTAACTCGGTCCCAGTTGTCGACTGGGACACGGCAAGTCGCTGCGACACCGCCCAATTCGCCAAATACTTCTGGCGGCTCATCGAACGAGGCGTCTACATGCCATGCAGCCAGTTCGAGGCCCTATTCGTATCGGCCGCTCATACCGAGGCGGACATCGATGCGACGGTCGCGGCCGCCAATGAGGCTCTGACTCAAGGAATGACCAAATCCCAATGACCAATGACCAAGGGTAAAGACAGTCACTGGGATCTTTATCCACAGTGAGCGGTTAATTGCCGCGACCATAAGCAAGTGGTTACCAACACTTGGTCATTGGTCATTGGGATTTGGTCATTCCGTAGTCGCTACGGCAGGATCACTCGCGGCGGAAAGCACAGGACCGGGATCAGAAGTGAGGCCCAGCCGATGAGCGTTCGAAACCAACCCAATGGCACGGTGTCATCGCGAGTCGGTGGATGATCCGTTCCGATAAACAGAATCAGTCCAATCATGAGGACCAGTCCCAGGTTCAAACTGATCAGCATGTAGCTGATGGCGAACACCATGAATGCCCGCGCGATCCAATGGGATTTTCGGCCAAACAATGTGTAGATCACATGTCCGCCATCGAGTTGGCTGACCGGAAGCATATTCAGGCCGGTTACAAATAAACCGACCCAGCCGGCCATCAGAAGCGGATTGAGTTGTGCTTGCCACACCATGAGGCCTGGTTCATAGCCGGGCGTGTGCAAGACCTGTATGAGCCACCGCGCCACGAGGGGTAAGTCCAGCCGAAAGGCGCCGAATTGATCTTGCGAGAAATCGACCTCCCGCAATCCGAAAATGAACATGGGCACGGCGACGAAGAGGCCTGCAATGGGCCCAGCTAATCCGATGTCGAAGATTTCTTTTCGGTTGGCCCGCGACCCCTCCATGCCAATGACGGCTCCCAACGTCCCCAGTGGGGAGAATGGAAACGGCAAGAAAAACGGATAGCTGGCCGGGATGCGATGTCGCAGAGCCGCAACAAAATGCCCCATTTCATGGGCCAGGAGGATCGCCAAAGCGGCCGTCATGTACAGCAAGCCATCCGACCAATGCGCAATCAACGTGCGGCGAAGATGCATCGATCCACCGTACCACGCGATCTGCCAGAGAAATTCTGTTGGATTCCACAAGGAAACTCCCGCCAAAAATGTTGACACGCAAGTGAGTCCAAACAACACGAGTGGCAGAGTGCGGCGGCGACGTCTGAGCGGCACGTTGCTCGAAA
This sequence comes from uncultured Pirellulaceae bacterium, assembly GCA_964519825.1. Classification (GTDB taxonomy): domain Bacteria; phylum Planctomycetota; class Planctomycetia; order Pirellulales; family Pirellulaceae; genus CAZFLF01. Next base: position 3,222 of record CAZFLF010000835.1, read on the forward strand.
ACCCAGACTGCGAGCTGAGTTCCACTGTGTCTTCATTGGATTCTGATTCGACGTCGGCGTTCGACCGCGGCGCTTCCTCCAGCCATCCCACAATGACGTCGTCTGCCGCACCGGAAGCTGGCTCACGGGGCGATTCCACGCGGCGGGATGGGTCAGTTTGCGGCTTGTAAGAATCCATGTTTAGTCCAGGGGCGGTCCGAACTCGCATATTGGTCAAATTCATCAGGGTGCGCGTTGAGTCGTCTGCAACCGCACCAAGTTAAAGAATAGCAGACGATCGCAAAAAGCGAAGTTGTTGATCACGCGACCCACTGGCAACGCTGGGAGAGCTTTGCTAACCTTTTGCCGCGTGTAGACGGATTAATTGAGAATCACTTAGGCAACCACAGTCGAGTGGTTTGCCAAACCTAAGTTGATACGTACGATGGCCTTCCAAGGCCGGCGATTTTATGGTCGGCCTGGGAAGGCCAACCTACCAATTCCACTTTGGCAAGCACATTCTAGTCTATGAAACAAGCGATTGCGGGTGTGACACCGTCCTCGGAGAAGGAAGTCACCGTCATGACGGTTTGGCCATCGATTGCTGTCTATGCCGATGGACGTTTTCTGGGCCGAC
>CAZFLF010000836.1:0-3835 GCA_964519825.1 uncultured Pirellulaceae bacterium
TTGCGGAATCCGTGGGCGTAGATCTCCCCCAGCACGGGCGGGCCCAGCGCGGCGGCGTCTCGGTCCAGACGCCGAGGAACGGCTCCTTGGAGTGGATGAGTAACGGGGCGTGTGCGGCAACGGTGGCCGCCAATTGAACCAGTTCGCGAGCATGCATGCCGAAGAGCCATTGCATGCCAGGTGCCAACCGAGAACCACAGGCTTGCCTTTCGGAGGCGTCGGCATAACCTGCGAATTACGAAGCAGTTTCGAGCGAGGATCGGTTCGCGTTAGAAATGTTGCCCGCAGGCCACGTGTTGGCATTTGGCAACGGATTGAGTGTGGCACGTTGGGTTTCCGCAACCCGGGACGTTAGAGACGCTGCGGCGTTCGGCGGCCGCGTCTTCGTAGGACGGAGTTCATTCCGTTCGACGATGAATACTCTGGATCACTGAAATGCCGAAAGCACAGTGTTCCTGCGCACGGGCGGGAAGTCGCTGGGCGCCACCACGGCATCATTCACGTCGACTCCCGCTTCCGCTCGTCCGAATCGATTGCAAAAGGGATTGTCGATCAACTGCACGTTCGGACCATCGATCACAAAAGAAATGTGCAGGTCTTCATACAGAATATTCTGACCGTGCTGATGGACTGGCTGCCCCCACGCGTTCCTTGGTGCGTCGGCCATCATTGCGAAATGGGCTCTCTGGAGGTTACGCACTGGCATGTGGTGGCCATTCACTATCACACCCAAACTGGAAGCATACGATCCGCCAGCGAACTGTTGCAGAATCAAGATTCGCTGGCCGCTGGCGGCGTCAATTTCAATGATCGATGGGATGCGAAACTGTTGTGCGTTGGCAGCCAGCGCCGAGTCGGGACAGATAACTTGCCGGTCGTCCGGCATCAAACCGCATTCTTGTAGTGTGGGAGCATAAAAGCCGGCAAAGGACCGATTCCCTTCAGTGGGAACCGAAGGAAAGAATCCGTCGCCAATGTACTCGCTGTAGTGCACGAGCGATGTGCCGAGTTGCCGCAAATTGTCTTGGCACATCGTCACGCGCGACAGGAACCGGCTGTTCAGGATCGCGGGGAAGAATAACAAGACCGCGGAGGCACAGATTCCACCGAGGACCACCCAGTCCGCTAAAGCCCAGCGAGACCGCGTGTCGAAGCCTCCAGCCGCTCGCGAGCGACCGGGGAGTGTGACGTGCAACCGCTCCGCTTCGTCGGAAACATACTCGCAAGCCTTCGCGGCCAGTCCCGGCGGCGGATCGTGTTCCACGAGCGAATCGGCTAACGGCTCCAAAGACCGCTGAACGCCTTCCAATTCGCGACGCAGACCGGGATCACCGGACAATTGCTGCTCTATTTCCCGCTGTTCGGCCTCGTCGAGGGAGCCTAGCGCGTAGCCCAGTAATTGTTCTCGTAGCCGCTCGTCCACGTCTTATCCCGCGTGCGTTTGTTTCCAGAATTCGTAGAGCTTATTCACCGCCGCATTCATGCGACTCTTGATCGTGCCGACTGGCACATTCAGGGCTTCCGCAGCTTCGCGGTATTTCAACCCTTGAAAGTAGACCAAGTTGACGACATCCCGCATCTGGCCTGATAGTTCGTCCAACGCTGCTTGCACCCATTCGCCGCTTTCCAAACGACTTGCTTCGGCCAGCGGATCGGGATCGTCGCTAATGAGCATGTCAGTCAGCCGCGGTTCGTCCTGCCGAGCGTCCTTTCGGTTCCGATCTAAACTGGCCGCCTTGTGTCGCTTTTCGCGACGTTGGGCGTCGATGGCGGCATTCGTTGCGACCGCGTACAGCCACGGGCGAAACCGCCGCCCCGGCTCGAACTGATCGCATTTCAAATGCACCATCAGGCAGGACGTTTGAAACACGTCCTCGGCTTGTTCCGCGTCGCCGAGATACCGTCGCAAGTAGTTGTACAGTTCGCGTTCATACCGTTGCACGAGTTCCGCGAACAACTGTCGATCCCCAGTTTGCCGATAGGCCGCCAGCAGAGCTTCATCGCTCAACCGCGTGTCGGCGGCATTACCCGGTGTCGTTTCGAGCGAATTGTGAACCGTCATAGCCATCTTCTCTACGTTCCTTGATGAGATTGGTTCATCCTGTTCAATTGAATTCTGATCATCCCGGCAGTTGTTCCGACTGCGAGGCCATCGTATCACACGCCGCCACGATTTGCGAAGAGAGTCCGATGCGTGGCAGAAGTCAAAGGACATCGGTGGAACCGGCTCGCAGCGAAAGCCTTTGCCAGTGACAGTCCTTGACTGTTGTTTCGATAGTAAAGCAATGACCATGCCGAAGACGCCCGTCTGGCTTATTAACGCTCGTGTAGCAATTCGAGGCGTTACGTAAAGGTCTTTTTCCACAATGGTTTAGGCGATTTCTTAACGAGGGAGATCTTTACAACAACGCCAGCCTCCGCGTTTGGATTTCCTACAAAGTATCAGAATGCACCTGCAAAAAAGGGAAGCCTGCATGAGTTTGACGCGAGTACTCGAACCAGAGCTAATGGACTCGCAGGACGAAGCCAGCGACTACGATGCGATGGACCATTCGGCCGTGAACCGGCTCTTCGTAGCCGATCTGCTCGCCGCTGGACTAAATGCGGGGGATGTGCTCGACCTGGGTACCGGTACCGCCCAGATTCCAATCGAGCTGTGCCGTCGGAACCCTGCTTGCCGAATCATGGCCGCGGATGCGGCAATCCACATGCTCGACCTCGCGCGACTGAACGTCGAAGTCGCCGGGTTGATGGACCGCATCAATCTCACGCCCGTCGACGCCAAACGGCTGCCGTTTCCGGACGGATCGTTTGCCACAATCATGTCGAACAGTATCGTGCATCATATTCCGGAGCCGATCACGGTATTGAGCGAATCAGTCCGCGTTGCGGCTCCTGGCGGGTTACTGTTCTTTCGCGACCTGCTCCGCCCGGCGGATGACGCCACGGTCCGCCAACTGGTTGACACCTACGCCGCCGGTGCGAACGACCACCAGCGACATATGTTCGACGACTCGCTACGCGCCGCGTTGGACCTGGACGAGATCCGGGCTCTCATCAGCCGGCTTGGCTTTGACCCCGCCAGTGTCCAAGCCACAAGCGATCGACACTGGACATGGAGCGCGAGAAAACTTCACTTATCGATTCATGCCCCAGCGGAAGCATAGGCCGCTAAGCCCGGCTACTCCACCGCAGGCCCAAGACGCCAGCGCGACCGCCTTGATTACCGAGCTGCGGTCCTCAAACCACTGGATTAATTGTGAAGGGCTCGACGCGCCGAAAATGTTCCAGCCGAACGCCCAAGCGAGTCCATAGAGCCCAAAGGCCAACGGACTACGAACCGTCCCGGGCGAGAACATCCAAACAACGGCGCAAGTACTGGATGCTGTCCCGAGCCAGAGATTCAACCCCGGGGGTGTAGTCGAAGACTTCGACCGAAACCCAACCATCGTAGCCGACTTCGAGCAGCGAGCGCAGGATTGGAATGAAGTCGATGTCTCCCATGCCTGGTCCACGGCGGTTGGCGTCGTTGACGTGGAAATGTTCCAGATGCCGGACGTTTGTTTGAATGATCTCCGGAATCGGCGTCCCTTCGCTCGACATAGCCTTGACGTCCAGGTGCAGCCGGCAGTTCGGCGAGCCAACCATCTCGACCAGTTCGACCCCTTTCGCAGCGGTCAGCAAAAAGTCTCCTTCTTGCGGACCAAGCGGTTCGACGGCCAAAGTCGTGCCGCAATCGGCGAACGTTGGCATCGCACTCCGGATCACGTCCGCCGCGTATTTCATGGCATCGTCGTGCGACACTCCCGGCAGCAGGTTCCGCTGCTTTGGCGAA